>CAZXQD010000087.1:0-1085 GCA_964643405.1 uncultured Hyphomonas sp.
GATTTAGGTTCCAGCGCCGCAAGGTGTGGAGGTTCGAGTCCTCTCATCCGCACCACCGGTTTGCCCCTCCGGAAGGGCCCCGGGCAGGGGGCCAAAGCGCCGCTGCACTCGCCCGTCACGCGGCGTGGACAGGGCCTTCCCCATATGACATAAGCCGCCGCTTCAGGCAGGATTCAGCGTGTCCGGGGCCCCAGGCGGCTCCCCCGGCCATGCATTCATTGACGAAAGACGAGGACATGGAAGTCACTCAGACCAAGGCAGAAGGTCTCAGCCGCACCTTTGAGGTGAAGGTTACCGCCAGCGAACTGCAGGCCAAACTGGCCGAGCGCATCGAGGAAATCCGCCCGCAGATGAAGCTCAAGGGCTTCCGTCCGGGCAAGGTTCCGGCCGCCCATGTGCGCAAGATGTATGGCCGCGACCTGATGGGCGAGCTGATTGACAAGCTGGTCAACGAGACCAATCAGAAGGCTCTTGAGGACAGCGCCCTGCGGCCCGCCGGCCAGCCGGCCGTCAAGCTCGAAGGCGACCTTGAGAAAGTCGTCAAAGGCGAAGCCGACCTCGCCTACAAGATGGATATCGATGTGATGCCGGAGTTCACGCCCGTGGATGCCGCCTCGCTCAAGATCACCCGTCCGGTAGCGGAAGTTTCCGACGAACAGATCGACGAGTCGCTCAAGCGCATCGCCGAGCAGAACATCAAGTACGAACCCCGCGCCAAGACCGCTAAGGCGAAGGACGGCGATGCCGTAATCATCGACTTTGTCGGCAAGATCGACGGCGTGCCGTTCGAAGGCGGCTCGGCAGAGCAACAGTCGGTCGTCCTCGGCTCCAACCGCTTCATCCCGGGCTTCGAAGAGCAACTCGTCGGCGTGAAGACCGGCGAAGAGAAAGAACTGAACGTCACATTCCCGGAAGACTACCAGGCCGCAAACCTCGCCGGTAAAGCCGCCGTGTTCGAAGTGAAAGTGCATGAAGTCCGCGCGCCGAAAACGCCGGAACTCGACGAAGAGTTCGCCAAGGGCCTCGGCCTCGAAAGCCTCGAGCAGCTGCGCGGTCCCGTGAAAGACCAGCTCACTGCAGAGCAT
>CAZXQD010000087.1:1095-14488 GCA_964643405.1 uncultured Hyphomonas sp.
TCGATCTGCCGCCGGGCATGGTCGCGCAGGAGGTCGACCAGAGCTGGCAACAGCTCCAGCGCGAGATGGATGCCGGCCGCGTCGATGACGAAGAGAAGAAAAAGCCGGAAGACGAGCTGAAAGCCGAGTACCGCAAGATCGCAGAGCGCCGCGTTCGCCTCGGTCTCGTCCTTGCCGAAATCGGCCGTATCTCCGACGTCCGCATCTCGGAGCAGGAAGTGAACCAGGCGCTGATCCGCGAAGCCCGCCAGTATCCGGGCCAGGAGCGCGAAGTGATCCAGTTCTTCCAGAAAAACCCGGCCGCCATGGCCCAGCTGCGCGCCCCGATCTACGAGGATAAGGTCGTCGATCACATCCTGTCGGTCGCCACTGTCGAGGAAACCACGGTTTCCCGCGAAGACCTCTTCAAGGAAGACGAAGCTTAAGCTTTGCTGCTTCAATGAAAATTCAAAAACGGCCGGATCGCTCCGGCCGTATTTTTGTCTTGGTTCCATGTTCCGGGCGCCGCTTGGTAAACCGATATTAACCAGCCTCGCGCAGGTTCGGCCGGAAGTTCCGAATCTGAGGATTACCCCCGCCCATGACGGTCCAGAGTATCCGGCCCCAGCTGACCGAAGACGATATCCTCCGCCTGATGCGCGGGGATACGCCGGAGCAGCGCGCCTCGGTTGCCCACAGGCTCTGCCGCCGAATTGCACTCGACGTTCTCACCGACACTGAAAAGGCCTTTGCTGAGGAGATCATCTCCATTCTCGCAGAGGACGCAGCTGATCTCGTGCGCCGTACCCTGGCCGTCACGCTGCGCTCGTCGCCGATCCTTCCGCGTGAAGTCGCCCTCCGGCTCGCGCGGGACATTGAAGCGGTCGCGATTCCGGTGCTGCAGGATTCGCCTGTCTTGACGGACGAGGATCTTGTCGAACTTGTCCTCTCGGTCTCCGCCGCAAAGCAGGCAGCGATTGCCAGCCGCGACGCCCTGTCCATCACCATAACGGAAGTCATCTCCGAGCATGGCGCCGTTGAAGCCGTCCGTGCGCTGTCGGCCAATCGCGGCGCCGAGTGGACCGACAAGGCGTACGAAGACACGCTGCGCCGTTTCGGCCGTGACGAGATCGTCCAGTCCGGGCTGATCAAGCGTGATTTCATTCCCACGCATATTGCCGAAAAGATGGTCTCCCTAGTCTCCGGGCAGCTGTTCGATATTCTCGTCAATCGCCACGAACTGCCGGCGCAACTCGCCATCGACCTTGCCGCCAGCGCCCGCGAACGCGCGACTATCGACCTCGTCGAGCAGGCGGGCCGCACTAACGACCTGCCGCGCTTCGTCTCGCAGCTGAACCTGAACGGACGCCTCTCGAATTCGCTGATCATGCGCGCGCTTTGCTGCGGGCAGATGCGCTTCGTCGAGCATGCTCTCTCGGAGCTGTCCGGCGTCGCCCACCAGCGCGTCTGGCTGATGATTCACGATGCCGGCCCGCTTGGCCTGCAGGCGGTGTTCGACCGCGCCGGCCTGCCGCGCAAGATGCTTCCGGCCTTCAAGGCAGCGGTGAATGTCTTCCACGAAACCCAGCATGACGGCGGCCAGAACGACCGTGCCCGTTTCCGTGCACGGATGATCGAACGTGTTCTGACGCAGTTCCAGGCGATCCCGAAAGACGACCTGGACTACCTGCTGGACAAGCTGGACTATTATTCCGAGATGGCGGCCCGCGAAGAGGCAGGCGAGGATATAGACGCGGCCTGATTCTCAGGCGTCTGTCTGCGGCGCCACACCGCCCTCGACACCAATATCCCGCAGGAACTCGCCGTCACGCCAGTTTGCATGGTCGGCGACGATCAGGATCCCCGCGGCCTTGGCGGCCATCACGACATCGCAAAGTTCATTTGAGGCTTCCAGCGCATCGGCGTCCACGCGGATAGTATCGATGAGGATGCGGAAGGCGTCGGTCATCGGTGTCTGCCAGGAATGGCGCATGTCGATGCCGACACGGAACCCTGCGCGGCGCAGGCGCGCAATCCGCGTGGTGGCATCTGCCGGGTCGCCCGCAAAGGCGGCATCGGTGAACATCAGGCAGAACTCCTGCTGACAAAGAACCGTGCGGCGGACAGCGGCGTCACAGGCAGCCGCCGTGTTCGGGTCTGACAGGCCGGCCATCGGCGCTGCCACCAGGATCGGCCGATGGGGTAATTCCTGAGCGCACACCGCGCTCGCCACACGTTCCAGGCGTCCGGCCATCCACTTGGCCGCATTCAGGGCATCATTGTCATTGGCCGCCGGTCCGAAAGACACGCGTTCCTCGAACTCCATCGGCTCGTCTGCAACCAGGCCGAGCGAATCGCCAGCCAGCAGGTGCATCACGGGCTTGAAGCGGACACTGGGCCCCGGCGCGGTGCTGATGAGGCGTGTATTCGGGCGAGGGAAGGGGCGCATCCGGTATCCTTGAACAGGCAAAATGTCTGGCTCTTGCCTTCCCTAACGGCTGGAGTTGAACATCACGCGCAGCTGACGGGGTAGTTTTCCCGGAAATTTTAAGGAAGTTGGCCACCATGTCTGAAGCTGCACCGTCCGAACCCCGCCTGTCCGCAACGATCCTTCTGCTGCGCGACGCCGCGCCGAAGCCGGAAGTGCTGATGGTGAAACGCCATTACCAGATCGATTTCGCGGCCGGCGCCCTTGTGTTCCCGGGTGGCAAGGCCGCCGCAGCCGACGCCAGTCCTGACTGGGATGACTGGACCGACGGGGACTATGGCCCGGTCCAGCAGGATGCCCGCATCGCTGCCATCCGTGAAGCGTATGAAGAGTCCGGTCTCCTGCTCGCTCGCCGGCGTGCCGTGCGCGGTCCGGGCGCGCCGCTCGTCGGCGCCGATATCGCGGACCTCCTCGCTCCCCACCGCAGCGCGGTTGACCGGGGCGAGATGTCCTTCCTCGCGCTGATGAAGGAACACGATCTCGTCCTTGCGCTGGACAGCCTCGTTCACTTCGGCCACTGGATCACGCCGGTGATGATGCCGAAGCGTTTCGACACGCACTTCTATCTTGCCCCGGCGCCCCTCTGGCAGATCGCCGCGCATGATGGCCGCGAGACAACCGATGCTGTCTGGCTCTCGGCAGACGACGCTCTCGCGCAGGAGCTTGATGGCAAGGCCACCATCATCTTCCCGACACGGATGAACCTGAAGAAACTCACACGCGCCACATCCGTCGATCAGGCTGTCGCGCTGTTCGGATCGGAGCCGGTCGTCAGTGTACTGCCAAAACCGGGCAAGTCACCTGACGGCGAACCCTGCCTCTATATTCCCGAAGAGGCAGGCTACGGGCAGACGATGGAACTCTTGTCCCGCGTCAACGTCTGATCAGCCGGCCAGCCGCGAGGCAACGCGCCGTTCCAGCGCATCGCACACGGCATCTGCCACCGATTGGCTCGCGTCGCCCTCCGGTCCCGCAGCAATCGCTGCGCGGCAGGCTTCGACGTGCAGATTGATCAGCGGTGCATTCTCGCCGGGCCGCGTCTGTGACAGCAGCAGGCAAAGTGATCGGCTGAGGCGCGCCACTGCAGGGAAACCGTAGGAAGGCGCAGCGCCGGTAATGTTGTGGGCGGCTGTGTAGAGCTTTCTGTAGTCTTCGGCGGTTGCTTCCTGTGCCTGCGCCTCGGCCCAGGTGGTGCGCAGCACATCAAGGTCGCGGCGCATCCAGATCTCGAATTGCTCGGCGAGGTTCTCCACCGCGCGCTCAGCCTCGACCGCGAGTGATTCGGTCACTTCTTCCGTCAGCATCGACGCGGGGGGAGCTGCCACTGGCTTGATCACGCGCGAGATGTCCGGCGGCGGCAGGGGCTGGTTGGTGCGGCGGGCGGAAGAGGCGGGCAGTTTTGCCTTCGAGAACAGTTTCGCGAGCATGATTCAGGCCTTGTGGTGATGCACAAGGGTTAATGGCCAAGCCTTAACGATTAGCTGATGCGGCCCGGATGCCGGGGTAAGTCCGTTAGAAAGCAAACTGTTCTGTCAGGATCCGCTCGTCCAGCGCGTGGCCCGGATCGAACAGCAGTGTTAACCGGCGCGTATGATCGGCCTCGATCGTCACCCGCACGATGTCGCGTACTTCCTGGTTGTCTGCAGAAGCGGACACGGGCCGCCGGTCCGGCGCCTGCACTTCCAGCTCCACCCTTGCGTCATGGCGCAGGAGCGCCCCCCGCCACCGCCGCGGCCGGTAGGCGCTCACTGGCGTCATCGCGAGCATGTTGGCCCCGATCGGCAGGATCGGTCCGTGGGCCGAGAGGTTGTAGGCCGTCGAACCCGCCGGTGTGGCCACCATGATCCCGTCGCAGACAAGCTCCTCCATCCGCACCCGGCCATCCACGGTGATCTTCAGGCGTGCAGACTGCGCCGTCTGGCGCAACAGAGACACTTCGTTGATCGCCAGCGCCCGGTGCTCGGCCCCGTTTACATCCACGGCGAACATTCTCAGCGGTGTCAGGCTCGCCCGCTCTGCCGCGTCGATCCGCTCGGGCAGGCCTTCGGCCTTGTACTCGTTCATCAGGAACCCGATGGTGCCGAGGTTCATGCCATAAACCGGCCGGTTGTCAGTGAACCGGCGGCGCAGCGTGTCCAGCATCGCCCCGTCGCCGCCCAGAGCTACCACCACGTCGGCCTCTTCCTCCGGCACATTGCCATACTTCGCCGCCAGCAGGGGCAGGGCCTGCTGCGCTTCCGGGCGTTTGGAGGCAAAAAAGGCTAGTTTCATGTCGGCCATCGGCGCATGTGCAAATGCTTTGACCATGCCGTCAAGGCAGCGCGCCCGAGGGCGGGCAGGCAAACCTGACACGCCCGTCACCTTAATCTGGCGCAGGGCAGGAAGTTCGGTTAAACTCGCTTCAATACAAAGGGAGAAACACGAAGATGGCCGATGGTAGCCCCAATATCGATATCCGCAGCGCCGTGAGCGAAGCCGAATGGCAGGCCCGCGTCGATCTCGCCGCGCTCTATCGCCTCACCGCGCTCTACGGCTGGGACGACATGATCTTCACCCACATCTCCCACCGCGTCCCCGGGCCTGAACACCATTTCTTGATCAACCCCTACGGGTGGTTCTTCGAGGAGATTACCGCCTCTTCGCTGGTCAAGGTCGATCTGGACGGCAACATAGTCCAGGAGACGGATGCGATGATCAACCCGGCCGGGTTTACCATCCATTCCGCCATCCACGCCGCCCGCGAGGATGCCCATGTCGTGATGCACCTGCACACCGACCAGGGCGTGGCCGTTTCGTCCCAGAAGGAAGGCCTGCTGCCGATCAGCCAGACCGCCATGATCGTGCGCGAGGACGTGGCCTATCACGACTATGAGGGCGTCGCCCTCGATCTCGACGAGCGCGAGCGCCTGGTGCGCGATCTCGGCCCGAAAAAGCACTCCATGCTGCTGCGCAACCACGGCACCCTGACATGCGGGGAAACCGCCGCCATGACGTTCACGCGCATGTTCTTCCTGGAGCGCGCCTGCAAGATGCAGATCATGGCGCTTTCCGCCGGCCGCGACGGCGTCCTCGAGTGCGATGATGCGCTCCAGGACAAGGTGGCCGGGCAGGGCGGGCTGACCCACCACAGCTCCGGCATGACGACACTGTCCCAGCGCCTCGTCTGGCCGGCCCTCCTGCGCAAGCTGGACCGCCAGCTGCCCGGTTATGCCGCATAGGTATTTTTGCGGATAAGACTAAATAAACGCCGGGCCTAAAGGGAAACAGGCCCGGCGGTTCTTTGTGGAACGCCCTCACCAGTGAAAGTCAGCGTGCGGCAATGAAGCATCTCAAATCGTTCGAAGACGCCCTCAACACGATCCGCGGCGAGGGGCGTTATCGCGTCTTTATCGACCTGCAGCGCCATCGCGGCCGCTTCCCGAAGGCGACGGCGCGGATGGAAGACGGCGAGCGCGAAGTGACCATCTGGTGCTCCAACGACTATCTGGCGATGGGCCAGGACGATGACGTCATCGCTTCCATGCACGAGGCCATCGACAGCTTCGGCGCTGGCTCGGGCGGCACCCGCAACATTTCCGGCACCACCCGTTTCCATGTCGACCTCGAGCGCGAACTGGCCGACCTTCACGGCAAGGAAGCCGCGCTTCTGTTCACGTCGGGCTATGTGTCGAACGACGCAACCCTGTCGACCCTTGGCAAGATCCTGCCGAACCTCGTCATCTACTCCGACGCGCTGAACCACGCCTCGATGATCGAGGGCATCCGCCGCTCAGGCGCAGACTACCGCGTCTTCCGTCATAACGACGTCGATCACCTGCGTTCGCTGCTCGAACTCGATGATGCGGACCGCCCGAAGCTGATCGCCTTCGAGAGTGTCTATTCGATGGACGGCGACTTTGGCCGCATGCAGGAAATCTGTGATCTCGCGGAAGAGTTCAACGCGCTGACCTATCTCGACGAAGTCCACGCTGTCGGCCTGTACGGCGAGCAGGGTGCCGGCGTTGCCGAAATGCTTGGCCTCGGCGACCGCATCGACATCATCGAAGGCACGCTTGCGAAAGGCTTCGGCGTGATGGGCGGCTATATCGCCAGCCACGCCACCGTCGTCGACGCTATCCGTTCGATGGCCTCAGGCTTCATCTTCAGCACCTCGACCTGCCCGGTGATGGCTGCGGGCGCGCTCGCGAGCATTCGCAAGCTGCGTACCGGTGAGGGCCGCCGCTTGCGCGCGCTGCACCAGCAGAAGGCCGCCGAGCTGAAGCAGAAGTTCCTGGACCACGGGCTTCCGGTCATGGACTCGCCGTCGCACATCGTGCCGCTGCTCGTCGGCGACCCGGAGCGTTGCAAAGCGCTGTCCGACACCCTGCTGTTCGACTTCGGCATCTACGTCCAGCCGATCAACTATCCCACCGTCCCGCGCGGCACCGAGCGTCTGCGCTTCACGCCGAGTCCGGTGCATGACGAAGTCATGATGGACGAGCTGGTCGCCGCCTTGCTCGCGGTCTGGAAGCAGCTGGGGCTGGATCGGGCCGCCTGAGGCTCTCCTCAGCGGCCCCTACCGCTTTTTTCCGAGGCCTATCTGCTTCGCATGCCGCGAGCGCAGTTTGGCGTAATTCGGCGCCACCATCGGATAGTCGGCCGGAAGTCCCCACTTCGTCCGGTATTCCTCTGGTGTCATGTCGTAGCGTGTCCGCAGGTAGCGCTTCAGCATCTTGAGCTTCCGGCCATCCTCCAGGCAGACGATGTATTCCGGTGTCACCGACTTCGCGACCGCGATAGCCGGCTCCAGTTTCTCTCTCGGTGCTTCGCCCTGGTGCGTCAGACCGGTTATGGTCGCATGCACGGTCTTTATGAGGTCAGGCAGGGCGCCTGCCTGCAGTGCGTTGTTTGCTACATAAGATGACACGATTTCAACGGTCATCTCGAGCAACTCGGATTCTTCCAGTTCTTTCATGTCCCACCCCTTCCGGCCCTGTATTTTGAAGTCCAGTTGCCGGAGTTGGAAATGTTTAAGTGTAATCGCGGGTGGCCGTAAAGTATCTAACCTTTAAGGCCGGGAATATATTTGGGTTTTGCCAGTTATCACATCAGTTTGATCATTGGTTCAGCCCCTGTTGCCCCGCAGGGCGCAGGCGCGTAAACAGCCGGGGACTCGGACCCCGGAGCACTTCATGGCAGACTCGGCGCACATCCCTCAGACGCTCAACAGCGGCTTTTTCACGACGTCCCTGGCAGATCGTGACCCCGAACTGGCAGCGGCCATCGGCAAGGAAGCCACGCGCCAGCAACACCAGATCGAGCTGATTGCGTCGGAAAACATTGTTTCCCGAGCAGTATTGGAAGCTCAGGGCTCCATCCTCACCAACAAGTATGCCGAAGGCTACCCTGGCAAGCGCTACTATGGCGGCTGCGAATACGTGGACATTGCTGAAGAACTCGCCATCGAGCGCGCCAGGAAACTCTTCAACTGCGGCTTCGCCAACGTCCAGCCGAACTCCGGCAGCCAGGCGAATCAGGGCGTCTTCCAGGCCGTCCTGAAACCCGGCGACACCATCCTCGGCATGAGCCTCGCGGCCGGCGGACACCTGACCCACGGCGCGAAGCCCAACCAGTCCGGCAAATGGTTCAACGCAGTCCAGTACGGCGTTCGCCCCGACGACCACCTGATCGACTTCGAGGAGGTTGCCCGTCTCGCCCGCGCCCACCGTCCGCAGCTGATCATCGCGGGCGGCTCAGCCTATCCGCGCCAGATCGACTTCCGCCGTTTCCGCGAGATCGCGGATGAAGTCGGCGCGCTCTTCCTCGTCGATATGGCGCACTTCGCGGGTCTCGTTGCCGGCGGTGTCCACCCGAACCCGCTCGACCATGCCCACATCGCTACCACCACCACGCACAAGACACTGCGCGGCCCGCGCGGCGGCATGATCCTCACCAACGACGAAGCGCTCGCGAAGAAAATCAACTCGGCCATCTTCCCCGGCATCCAGGGCGGGCCGCTGATGCACGTCATCGCCGCCAAGGCCGTCGCCTTCGGTGAAGCGCTTACGCCCGAGTTCCGCGCCTACGCCGCGCAGGTCGTCGCCAATGCCCGTGCTATGGCCAAAGCCTGCAAGGATGCTGGCCTCGATGTCGTCTCTGGCGGCACCGACACGCATGTCGCGCTGATCGACCTTCGCCCGAAAGGCGTCACCGGCAAGGATGCCGAGGCCGCTCTCGAGCGCGCCTTCATAACCTGCAACAAGAACGGCATCCCGTTCGATCCCGCGCCGCCCACCATCACGTCTGGCGTCCGCGTCGGTTCGCCCGCGGGCACCACGCGCGGCTTCGGCGAGGCCGAATTCACGCAGATCGGCAAATGGATCGGCGAGATTGTCGATGCCCTCTCCACGCAGGACAATGGCGCCGTCGAAGAGCGCGTGCGCGCCGAAGTGAAGGCGCTCACCGCCCGCTTCCCGATCTATGACGGCCAGGGGGCCTGACACGTCTTGCGGTGCCCGTTCTGCAGCTCGGACAATACCTCGGTAAAGGACAGCCGCGCGGCTGAAGACGACACCGCTGTCCGCCGCCGCCGGGTCTGCGAGAATTGCGGCGCCCGCTTCACCACGTTCGAGCGGGTCCAGCTGCGCGAGATCATGGTCGTGAAGCGCGACGGCAAACGCGCGCTTTTCGACCGGGAGAAGGTGCAGCGTTCCATCATGGTCGCCCTGCGCAAACGCCCGGTGGACCGGGAGCGCATCGACCAGATGGTCTCCGGCATCGTCCGTAAGCTGGAAAGTGGCGGCGAGACCGAGATCCCGTCCTCACAGGTCGGCGAACTGGTGATGGAAGCACTGAAGCGCGTCGATCCCGTCGGCTATGTTCGCTACGCTTCCGTCTACCGCGACTTCCGCGATCCCAGCGACTTCGCCCAGTTCATCGAGAAGGCCGCGCTCGATGAAGAAGACGCGCCCGGAGAATGAGCGGCGTCCGCGTCACCCTGAAACTCGCCACTTCGCTCGATGGCCGCATCGCGCTCGCCGACGGGTCCAGCCAGTGGATCACGTCCAGCGCCTCCCGCGCCCGCGCCCACGAACTTCGTGCCGCACATGACGCCATCATGGTTGGCGCGGGCACCGTCCTCGCCGACGATCCTTTGCTCACGGCCCGCACCATCCCGTTGCCCGCCCGCCAGCCCTTGCGCATTGTTGCCGACTCCCAGGGCCGCACACCGCTCACCTCCAAGCTGATGACTTCGCTGAACATCGGCCCCGTGGCCATCGTTACTGCCGGCAGCGATGCCCCGGACCATGCGGCCGCCGGCGCTGCCATCTGGCGCTGCGGAAACGGCATCCGTGTCAACGTCACGGACTTCCTCCGCCGCGCCGAAGCCGAAGGTATCCGAACGCTGCTCCTTGAAGGTGGCAGCCACCTCGCGGCGAGCTTCGTCCGCGCCGGCGCTGTCCATGAACTCGCCTGGTTCCGCGCGCCCATCCTGATTGGCGGGGAAGGGCTCTCCGCCGTCGCCGAACTCGGCCTCACCGATCTCAAGTCTGCGACCCGCTGGCGCCCTGTCGCGACGGAACGGATTGGAGACGACGTCCTCGACACTTATGTTCGATTTGAGCAATAGGCCCCTCAGGAACCTCCCCATGTTTACAGGCCTCGTCACAGATGTCGGCACCATTCGCCGCGCAGAGCACCGCAACGGCCTGACCCGTTTCGAGGTCGAGAGCGGTTATCCGCTCGCCCAGATCGCGATGGGCGCCTCGGTCCTTCACTCCGGCGTCTGCCTCACCGTTGTCGACAAGGGTGAAGCCGCCCGCGGTGCATGGTTCGCCGTCGAAGCCGTGCCGGAAACCCTGTCGAAAACCGTCCTTGGTGGCTGGAAAGAGGGTACGCGCGTCAACCTCGAGCAAAGCCTCAAGCTGGGCGATGAACTCGGCGGCCACTTCGTCTTCGGCCATGTCGATGGCGTCGGCGAAATCGTCTCGGTCCAGCCGGAAGGACAGTCCTTCCGCGTCACTATCCGTCCGCCCGCCGCCATCGCCCGCTACTTTGCCACCAAGGGCTCAGCCGCCATCGACGGCGTCTCCCTCACCGTGGCGGCCGCGCTACCGAATGGCGACTTCCAGGTCGCCATAATACCCCATACGTGGGAAGTCACCACGCTCAGTGCACTGAAGGCCGGCGACAAGGTGAACCTCGAAATCGATATGCTTGCACGCTATGTCGCGCGCATGATCGGCGCCGATGCGCCGGAAGGAAAGTAACCCGCCATGAGCAACGAGTTCCACGCCGCCATCTCCTCAATCGAGGAAATCATCGAGGACGCCCGCAACGGCCGCATGTTCATCCTCGTCGATGCCGAGGACCGCGAGAACGAGGGCGACCTCGTGATCCCGGCGACCTTCGCCACACCCGAGGCGGTGAACTTCATGGCCAAGCATGGCCGCGGCCTGATCTGCCTCTCCATGACGCAGGAGCGCGCCCACACGCTGCGCCTCGACATGATGACGCGCAACAACCGCGAAAGCATGCAAACTGCCTTCACGGTCTCCATCGAAGCAAAGGAAGGCGTCACCACCGGCATCTCCGCGCATGATCGCGCCCGCACCATCGCCGTCGCAATTGATCCGACCAAGGATCATGATGACATCGTCACCCCCGGCCACGTCTTCCCGCTGATTGCCAAGGAAGGCGGCACACTTGTCCGCGCTGGCCATACCGAAGCCGCCGTCGACATCTCCCGCATGGCCGGCCTGTTCCCGGCCGGCGTCATCTGCGAGATCATGAACGATGACGGCACCATGGCCCGCCTGCCGGAGCTCGTTGCCTTCGCCCAGCTGCACAACCTGAAGATAGGCACCATCGCCGACCTTATCGCCTGGCGCCGCCAGAATGACCGTTTCCTCGAGCGCCGGGTCGAGGCGCCGCTGAACTCCGCCTATGGTGAAGGCTTCCGCACTGTCTGTTTCCGCAACACGCTTGATGGCTCAGAGCATATAGCCATCGTCCATGGCGACATTCGCCCTGACTCGACCACAATCGTCCGCGTCCACCGTACCGACGTCCTCGCGGATGTTCTCGGCGAGAAGGGCCCCCGCGAAGGGCTCGTCGGCAAAGCCATGCAGCTCATCGCCAAGGCCCCGGAGCCGGGCGTTGTTGTCTTCGTCAACATGATGCACCCGAACGCCATCGCCGAGCGCCTCGGCCTGAAGTCCGCCACGCCGCGCGACCCCACCGCGCCGTTGCGCGAGTACGGCATCGGGGCCCAGATCCTGCGCGAGCTGGGCGTACGGCGCATGATTTACCTGTCTGATACGCAGCCGACCCGCCTTGCGGGTCTTGACGGATACGGCCTGACGATAGAGGGCTGGCGCCGCCTGAACGAGGAGAATACCTGATGGCCGACCGCGTCCTTGTCGCGATCTCGCGCTATTACAAGCATATCAGCGACGAGCTGGAAGCTGGCGCCATGGAAGTGCTGGAAGCCGCTGGCGCCAAGGTCACCACGATGGAAGTGCCGGGCGCCTTCGAAATCCCAGGCCTCATCGCCATGGCCGCCGACTCCGGCCGGTTCGACGGCTTTCTCGCCCTCGGCTGCGTCATTCGCGGCGAGACCACGCACTATGACTATGTCTGCGGCGAAAGCGCCCGCGGCCTGATGGACCTGATTGTCCAGCGCCGCCAGGCCATCGGCTTTGGCATCCTGACGGTGGAAAACGAGGCTCAGGCGCTCGCCCGCGCGGATCGCAAGCGCAAGAACAAGGGCGCCGAAGCGGCAAACGCCTGCCTCGCCATGATCAAGTTCCGCAAAGAACTGATCCGTTGAGCAACTCCAAACTCCCCTTCGACGTCACGCGCGCGCGCCGGGCCGGTGCGCGCCTTGCTGCCGTGCAGGCCCTCTATGAAATGGAGCAGACGGAGAAATCCGCCCGCGCTACCATCCGCGATTTCATGGAAGACCGTCTCGGCCTCGGCCCGGACGGCACGCCGATCGAGGATGCAGACCCGGACCTCTTCAAGTCCATCGTCAACGCCGTCGTCGAAAACCAGGCGAAGATCGACAATGCCATCCTCGCGCGCCTCGCCGAAGGCTGGAAGCTGACCCGGCTCGACGCAACCATGCGGGCCCTGCTGCGCGCCGGCGGCGCCGAGTTCATTGCCCACCAGGAACTGTCTGACGCCGTCATTCTCGACGAATATGTCTCGCTCGCGCACGACTTCTTCGAGGACGCCGACGCGAAATTCGCCAACGCCCTCCTGCAGAATATCGGCCGCGACCTGCGCGCCTGAGGGCCGCGTCGTTTGCTACATGCGCGCCTCCCGACGGAACTTGGGCAACATGCTCGTTGCGCGGGTTATACTCAGCCTTACCCGCGGATTGAGGCCAAAGGCAGAAGTCCGCTCACACCGGGAGGTGGCGATAAAGAAACGACAAAGAATGAGAATCCATGAGAACTGGATAAGAAAAGATCGACATCCGATGCACACGGATTGCAACGTTTTGGAGCGGTCCTGAGAGCCCTGGTGCCAGACCTGCGCCTACAGGGAACACGCTTCCGGGATCATAAACTTCATCCCGTTCAGGCACTTACAGCATTCTTCGCCGATCCTTGCGCAACACCTCCGTCCACGGAGCTATACTCCCTGAATGAATTCTCTGAAGACCTTGGTAATCCGGGGCTCGCGACCTCCCGTTCTGTGGGAAAGGGGGCTGAGCCTCTACGCGCGACGCAGCCCCGCTCCCGCTCAGCGGGAGGCGAGGGGTGCAGGCCGATTGCCGGGAGGTGAGGGGATCGGAAGGGCTAAGTCTACCCCGACCGGCCAAACGGCCCGCTGCAAGTCTTTTCATTCCCGGACTTGCAGCCGGGCGGCAGATGGGGCAAATCCCGCCTCGGACCTGAAGGGGTATAGCTCAGTTGGTAGAGTGGCGGTCTCCAAAAC
>CAZXQD010000088.1:0-13708 GCA_964643405.1 uncultured Hyphomonas sp.
GACGAGCGGTTCAACCTTGCTGCTGAAGCTTCGGCGGAGGTGATCAAGCCGTCCATCTTCGGCATCATCATCATCACCGTCGTCTACCTGCCGATCTTCGCCCTCACCGGCATCGAAGGAAAAATGTTCCACCCGATGGCCTTCACGGTGGTGCTCGCGCTGACCTCTGCAATGATCCTCTCCCTGACATTTGTTCCGGCCGCCGTTGCGTTGCTTATCCGGGGGAAAGTCGAGGAGAAGGAAAGCACCGTGATGCGCGGAGCCGCTTTCGCCTACCGGCCAGCGCTCGATACAGCGATCCGTTACCCTGCTGTGCCGGTCATTGTGGCTATCCTTCTGGCTGCTGGCGCAGCGTTCGGCGCAACACGTCTGGGTTCGGAGTTCATTCCAAATCTCGACGAGGGCGACATCGCCCTTCATGCGCTGCGCATTCCTGGAACCAGCCTGACCCAAGCCGTCGATATGCAAGCTCAGCTGGAAAAGCGGCTGATGGAATTCCCGGAAGTGGAGCGGGTCTTCGCGAAACTCGGCACCGCCGAGATCGCAACCGATCCGATGCCGCCAAGTGTGGCAGACACGTTCGTGATGCTGAAGCCCCGAAAAGAATGGCCGGACCCGAAGAAGCCGAAGGCCGCACTCGTCGCGGAAATGCAGGAGGCCGCAGAAGCCATTCCCGGCAATAATTATGAATTCACTCAGCCCATCCAGATGCGGTTCAATGAACTGATCTCGGGCGTGCGGAGCGATGTTGCCGTGAAAATCTACGGCGATGACCTCGACGTGCTACTTGAAACAGCAGAGCAGGTTGAGGCGGCCGCATCATCTGTTGCCGGAGTGCAGGACCTGAAGACCGAACAGGTCACAGGGCTGCCCGTGCTTTCCGTCATACCGGACCGGGACGCCCTCGCACGCTACGGCCTCAGTATTGAGGATGTGCAGGGTGTGGTGTCCACCGCGCTCGGCGGCGCCGTCGCAGGTCAATTGTTTGAAGGCGACCGCCGGTTCGATATTGTCGTCCGGTTCCCGGAAGCGCTTCGCCAGGACGTGGCTGCCATCGAACGTCTGCCGATACCGCTCCCTCAATCGAGGCAAACGGCCGACGGAGTAACCTTCCTGCCACTCAGCGAACTGGCAACCGTCGAGATCGTGATGGGACCCAACCAGATCAGCCGCGAGAATGCCAAGCGCCGCATTGTTGTGACCGCCAACGTTAGGGGCCGCGATCTCGGTTCCTTCGTCAGCGAGCTACAAACCGCCGTTACCGAAGGGGTAGAAACCCCTCCCGGCTACTGGATCGAGTACGGAGGAACCTACGAACAGCTCGTTTCTGCAAGCAACCGACTCTCCATCGTGGTCCCGGTCGCACTCCTCCTGATCTTCGGGCTGCTCCTGATGTTGTTCGGAACCGCGCGGGATGCACTGATCGTCTTCTCAGGTGTTCCGCTCGCCCTGACGGGTGGGGTGGCGGCACTTGCGCTTCGGGACATGCCGCTGTCGATCTCGGCAGGCGTTGGCTTTATCGCACTTTCTGGCGTCGCAGTCCTCAATGGGGTCGTCATGCTGAGCTTCATCAAGGCGCGGCGTGAGGCGGGAGAAGCCCTGCTGCCTGCGATCCGCGAGGGTGCGCTTCAACGCCTCCGCCCGGTCCTGATGACCGCCCTCGTTGCGAGTCTCGGATTTGTGCCGATGGCCTTCAACGTCGGTGCCGGCAGCGAGGTCCAGCGCCCGCTAGCAACCGTCGTGATCGGAGGGATCATCTCCTCGACGCTTCTGACCCTGATCGTGCTTCCAGCGCTGTACAGGATCGTCCACGGGTTCAGGGCAAACCCAATGCGTCAGTCAGGTCCAGGGGGCGCCGCACTACCGGCGGAATGACATGCTGTATCTGATTTTCAAAGCCGTCCTGTCCGGCGTTCTTGTGATGGCAATCTCCGAGGCTGCCCGAAGATGGCCGGGACTTGGCGGTCTCATAGCCTCGCTGCCGCTTGTTTCGATTTTGGCCATCCTCTGGCTATGGCGGGATACCGGCGGCGATGCTGCCCTTGTCGCAAGGCATGCCCGGGCGACGCTCTGGTATGTCGTCCCCTCACTTCCTTTCTTTCTCATCCTGCCGGGATTGCTCGATCGCGGGATCAGCTTCTGGCTATCACTCACCGCCGCCTGCGCCGTCACCGTCTGCCTCTACCTGCTGGCTATCTGGATTGCCGGCAGGGTTGGCATTTCCTGATTGAGGACAAAACCATGAAACCTGCGCTTATCACTGCTGCTTTCATCGCGCTTTCTGGCTGTACTTCGATGCCATCGCTCCCGAACGCGGAGGAAAGGACAGCAGAAGAAGTCACACCAGACAGTTGCGGCAAACAGCCCGTCCGATCTCTTATGTCTTCCATGTCGCCGCGGCTTGTTCTTTACAGAGCATGCCACGCTCGGGCGCGCTCTGACAGCAAGGCCAGCGAGGAACCCAAGGAATGAGCCCCGAACTGCGAACTGCCTACAGACAAAGCCTGCAATCGGCAAAGTCACACTATGCGGACAGAAACTATGACGCCGCCTTCGCGAGCCTCGAAACGGCTCACATTCTGGGCCAGCAATACCTGTTGCCGCACATGATTGTCCATATCTGGATGCTGCGGGTCGGTGCGGCACGCCGGGATAAGCAGGAAATCCTAGGCCAGATTGTCCGGCTGGTTGCGACGGTGCCCGGATTCATCATCGGCTGGGTCCCGCTCGGCAATACGGGCGGGGCAAATGTATCCGCTCTCAAGCCCATGCCAGTTCCTGATGCACTTTCACGGCTCGTGCCGAAGCCCCGAATACTGCGGGAACTTGGCCTTCGCCTCGCGGCGGTAATCGGGCTCGTCATGCTGTTGAGGTTTGTTTGAACCGTGTCCGCTGCTGCGGGCATGCTCCAGCGTAAACGTTAGGGGTTTAGCCAGCTCAACTGGGGCGAAAACTTTCGTCACTGTCTGCAAAGGGCCAATCCCGGTCGTAGGACCCACAAAATTCAACGTCCAGAAACGGTCCGCTTCCAGACCGAACGCCAGCGCACGCGCGCGAAACATGCTTTGACTTCTGTCCCGATTTGCCAACCGATCTGGGCAAACTCCGGAGGCGGACGGTATGGGCGGATTTGGATCTGGCGGTCACAACAGCAAAGGCCGGCGCACGGTCGAGAGCCAATACCGGCTGGATGCGTCAGACCTGAAGCGCCGCGGCTTGATGCGAACCGGCGCTGTCTCCCATCTCCACTGGAAGGGCAGTGATTCAGCGCCCGGCCCTTCGTTGAAAGTGATGGGCGGCGAGGACGTAATCACATTGTCCTATGCCTGGCGACGAGGCGAGCAGGCCTGGCAGGACCACGAAGAGCGGGTCGCGCTGCGCCATCACGAGCGTAACTTCGGAGGAAGCGAGACCTACTTCCTCTGCCCAAAATGCGGGCGGACCGTGAAGCGGCTCTACGGAGGCGGCGTCCGGTATCTCTGCCGGCACTGTCACAACCTGGTGCATGGCTCAACGCAGGAGCGGCTCGGCAACCGGGCAACACGAAAGAACCAGAAGCTGCGGCGGCGGATCGGCGCAGAGATCGGCCTGGGTGACTGGATCGGTCCTAAACCGAAAGGCATGCACCGGAAGACGTTCGAGAAGATCAGTGCACGGATCCACGCCGCGGAATCGGAAGTCTATGACGATATGCTGGTGCTATTGAACAGGATGCGGCGGACGACCGCGCGGCGCTCGGCCCGCATTGGCCGGGGAGAGCCGTCGCAGGATTTCTGGAGGTAAGGCGGACATGAGCGAACAGGCTGTGTTGATCGCGAACACCATGCCGCCCTCCCCTTACGAAGTGGCGCTTCTGCCCTGGGAAGACGCAGAGGCATTCATTCAGTTGCGCGAAGAATATTTCGCCGCCTACCCGCCCGGCGGCCCGGCCGAGCGGCACATCCTGGAACAGATCGTCTGGTGTGACTGGCGGCGGCGCCGGCTCGTGCTTGGCGAGCGCGCGTTGCACATGGCGAGCCTCGATAGCAGGACCAGCGGAGAAAGGCGGGATGCCCTGTCGCGTCGCGCCTTGGCGGTGTCGGGCGGCACACGGCCCGAGATCTCGTCAGCCGGCGCCATCAAGAATGATGACGACGAAGACGCCGAGACCGAACAGATGTGGGCCGGCATGGTTGAGCAAGCCGAAGCCGCCGAACGGCTGCTCGAAGCGAACGCTAAAGATTGTTATGTGCAGGCACTCGCCTGCCTGCCCGAAGAGACCGCTGAATGGTTCCTTGAAACCTGCGAAACCGAAGAGAAGTACAATCAAGACCGCGAGAGCTTGATGCGGTTCCTGAGCATCGAAGTGCTTCCCTTCTTTCGCAAACACCTTGCGGGCGCTCAGGCCGGCCCGACTGTCCGTCTCCAGGCCTGGGGCGAGAGCCTCGATCCCCACAGGATAGACCGGTTGATGCAGCTCGATGAACGGCTGACACGGCAGTATGAGAAGCTGCTCGGAATGCTAGAGCGGGCGCGGCGCAATTCGGCTTCAAAGTCTGCTCGGTAGGCTGCCAACTCAATTCGCTGACGAACGCGTAAAGCCGTCCAAAGACGCTTCAAGCCGCCTCGAAGAGTGGGGACGAATGTGGGGACGCAGGTCAGCAAGATCGCCAAATACTTTTTATTTTCAGCTGCTTATTGGAAGTCCATGGCGGAGAGGAAGGGATTCGAACCCTCGATGGAGTTTCCCCCATACGCCCTTAGCAGGGGCGCGCCTTCGACCACTCGGCCACCTCTCCAGCGCGAAAACAGGGGTCTATTGAAACCCTCCCCGCTTCGCAAGCCCTGAGTGCGGCAGAAGGCGGGAAACTAGCCGCGCCCCTGCCCGGCGGGGCCTCCGGGCGCGTCGAAAACTTAGCCGAAGGTCTCGAAACGCCCGGCAAACAGTGCATCCGGGCGGATCCGGTTCATCACGGCGCCGAGTACCCGGCCGCCTGCGGCCTCAACTTCCTGACGCAGAGCGGCCACGTCGGCGGCGGGCGTATCGTCGGCCCGGACGACCAGGACGACCACGTCCGCCTGCGCGGCGAACGAGAGCCCGGCCCGCGTGCGGTCCAGCGCAGGGACATCGATGACCACCCAGTCTGCTGCACTGCGCAGCGCGGCCCACCAGGCCGGAGATGGCCGCAGACGGACCTTCTGGCCAGGCGGCAGCCGGTCGCCCCGGAAGCGCGTGACCAGCAGGCGCTGGCCGTCGATCTGGTGAGCATTGAGCAGCTTGCCGCGGGAGATATCCGCTTCCTGTCCCGGCACAGTGTATATCTGCTCAGTGCCGAGCGAGGCGTCGAGCGCATGGCCCGGCCGGCCGACATTCTTGAGGACACCCTGTGCAAATGCCGTGTACTGATAATTTCGCCGGAAATCGAGATCGACCAGCCAGGCTGTACGCATCGCACGCGTTGCCGCGATCAGGGCGAAAGAAGCGGCAACACTGCTCGTGCCCTCACCCTTGTGGGCGGAAAGGAACATCACGGCGCGCGAATCCTTTGCCGGGCTGACCTGCGTTGCGGCGCGCCAAAGTCCGGTGAGATCCTGCCGAAGGTCACGCATCGCCGGCCATCCTCAGCGCTTCCCGATTGCGGCGAGCACAGGCAGGTTCAGCGTACGTTCGAGCGAACCGGGCGTGGCGAAGCCGCGCCGCGAAACAGCGCGCACCAGCCCCGTCAGCAGCGCCACCATCGCCGAAAGTATGAGGCCGAGAAGCAGCGCCGGTGCCTTGAGACTTGTCCCATGGACAGGCGGTGTCGCTGGCTCCAGCACACGGATCGTGTTCAGCCCACCGCTTGTGAGTGCATTGCGTGTTCGCAGTTCCATTTCGCGGTCGGCGATCGCCTTAATAGAGCGCTCGGCCAAATCCCGGCGCCGCTCCAGTTCCTGCAACCCCGGCGCCAGCTCGACAACCCTGCGCTGGCGCGCCTCGAAGCCGGCAAGCTGCGCGCGCAGCTCTGCCTCCTGGCTCCGCAGCGCCTGCACCTCGGATTGCAGCGTCACCATTGCCGCCTCGATCTGCTGGTAAAGCGGATTGGGCAGGCGCCGAACCGGGCCTGCCAGCGGCTCACCCGACGCCATCGCCGCTTCGGCTTGGGCTATCTGGCGATCCAGATCGCGAACTGGCGGCGCATGCGCGCCCAGCTGCGCGGCCCTGTCATTGCGTTCGCGCCGAAGAGCCTGCAGCGCCTGTTGGCGCGTGTCTTCGACATAGAGTTCACGCTCCGGCGGGATCTGTGCGATCTGGCGGCGATAGTTCGCCAGTTGCGCTTCAGACTGACGAAGCTGCGACTGTGCGGACAGGAGATCGGTGCTGGCTGTCTGGTATAGCTGATGCAGCGTCTCTCGCTCAGCGGCAAGGTCAGTGAGATTGTTCGTGAACAGATAAGACCGGATTTCGGCCTCGATTGCCGCAAGGTCTGCTTCGAGCGCTTCGCGTTGTGCTCGGTAACTGTCACTGCGCGTGTCGGCAAACACATCTGCGCGGTAGGCAAGATAGGCCTCCACGACTGCATTTAGAAGGTCGGCGGAGACCGCAGGATCAGGATGCGCGAGGCGGGCCGAAATCACTGTGCTGCCATCGACCGTGTCAGCCACCAGCGCCTGAGCAATTGCTTCGGCGCCCAGCTTCGCGCACAGGTCAGGCTTGCACGTGTGGGCAATCGCCGGATAGGCACGCGCCAGCGTCACCTTTTTCAACGCCGCCTCTGCCACCACGGGGCTACGCACCAACGCGGCCTCGGCGCCGACCTGAGTGCCGCCCTCCCCCGGCGAATAAGTTTCATTGCTCGCTGGCGCTACCAGCAGACGCGAAACCGAAACATAACTCTCCGGAAGGGAAAAAGCCGCCGCAGCGCTGACTGCGGCCAGCGGCAGGAAGACCGCCAGCATCAGCCATTTGGCGCGCCAGAAATGAACCGCGAGGTCAAGCGCGTCCAGCTTCGGACGGAGGTATCCGGACCGGCGCATCAGCCTCACCGCCGCCTCCCTAGTACCTTTGCCGGCCTGCGGCATTGTGTGTCCTGACCCGGATAGACTTCAGCTTTAAGGCTTCGCATGGCCCCTTTGATAATTCCTTAATCATTAAGACCCGCGTCAGCCGGCCCCCTTTCTGGCGGCGCCGGCTTCTGGCAAACTGCAAGTATGACCCAATATTTCGAACCGATCCCATATTCGCTCTGGCAGTCTGACAAGGCCGGCTTCGCCGCCGCGCTCGGTCGCTCGTTCCGTGAAACCGGCTTTGCCGTGATCACCGGCCACCCGGTTGCCCAGAAAACCATCGACGACAACCTCGCCGCCACGAAAGCCTTCTTTGCGCTCCCCACAGAGGCGAAGGAAAAATACCACGACGCTCCGGGCGGGCGCCAGCGCGGCTACACGCCCTTCGGCACCGAGAACGCTAAAGGCCAGGCGCAGGCCGATCTCAAGGAGTTCTGGCACACAGGCCGTGATCTGCCGCCCGGCTCGCCCTACCGCGACACGATGAAGGACACACCGTCCGTTGTTGAAGTGGCGGACTTCGACCGCGCCACGCGCGCCCTCTATGCCGCGCTCGACGCATTCGGCGCAGAGCTGCTGAAAGGCGTCGCGCTGCATCTGAACCTTCCGGAGACCTGGTTTGACGACAAGGTGAACTTCGGCAACTCGATCCTCCGCCTGCTGCACTATCCCCCGCAAATGGACCCGCCGCCCGCAGGCTCCGTCCGCGCCGGCGCCCACGAGGACATCAACGTCATCACGCTTCTTCTCGGCGCCGAGGAAGCTGGCCTCGAAGTCAAGCACCGGTCCGGCAAATGGCTGGCCGTGAACCCGCCTCCTGGCGCATTGGTCATCAATTGTGGCGACATGCTGCAGCGCTATACCGGCGGCGTCCTGCCCTCGACCACGCACCGCGTGGTCAATCCGGCGCCGGAGCGTTCGCGCTTCCCGCGCTACTCCACGCCTTTCTTCCTGCACTTCAACCAAGACTTCCGCATCGAGGCCCTTCCGGGCTGCCTCGCTGAAGGCGGTAAGGCAGAGAAGCCGATCACGGCTCAGGATTTCCTGATGGAACGCCTGCGCGATATCGGCCTTGTGAAAGAGCGCAGCTGATACAGTTCCGGTTCCGCGAAACAGAACGCCCTCTCCATCGGAGAGGGCGTTTCCTTTTCATCCGCAGGCGGATGGCAGATCTTATTTTTCTTCGTAGCCGCGCGCGATCTCATCGAACAACTGCACACCATAACCGACCGCACCTTTCGGCGTCGTCGGATTGCCGGAATTCTCCCAAGCCATCGAGGCGATGTCGAGATGCACGAACGGCGTCTCGGGCTTCACCCATTCCATGATGAAGGCTGCGCCCACAGAGGCGCCCGGCGCGCCTTCCCCGGAATTCTTCACGTCCGCCACATCGCTCTTGATGGCGTCGGTATGGCTCTTGTGCACCGGCAGGCGCCACAGCATCTCGCCGCTCTCCTCACCCGCCTTCAGAAACTTTTCCGACAGCGCGTCATCCTTCGTGAACAACCCACCATAGTCGGACCCCAGCGCGCCGCCTACAGCCCCGGTGAGTGTCGCAATCGTCACCGCCAGCTGCGGCTTGTATTGCTCCTGTGCCCACCACAGCGCATCCGCCAGCACGAGGCGGCCTTCCGCGTCCGTGCTGATGATCTCGATCGTCTTGCCACTGATGGATGTCAGCACGTCGCCGGGCCGGATCGCGTTACCGTCTGGCATGTTCTCGGCCAGCGCCAGCACGGCAACTGCGTTCACCTTGGCTTCACGCTTTGCCAGCGTCAGCAAGGCGCCCGCCGTTGCTGCGGAGCCCGCCATGTCCATCCGCATGCGCCACATGTTGGCGCTCGGCTTGATGGAAATCCCGCCGGTATCAAACGTGATACCCTTGCCCACGAAGGCCAGCGGCGCCTCGCCTGCCTTGCCGCCCTTGTATTCGACTGCCACAAGCCGCGGCGGACGCGTCGAGCCCTGCCCCGTGCCATACAGCGCGCCCATCCCGGCGGCTTCGATGGCCTTCTCGTCCATCACCGTCACGGTCACGTTCGGCACGCCTTCGAAGGCCGCCTGCACCTGCTCCACCATCCATTCCGGCGACTTGATGTTCGACGGCGTCGAGACAAGATCGCGCGCCAGCGTCACACCAGCAACGAGCGCCGCACCCTCGCGATCAAAAGTGCGCTTCGCCGCCGCCGCATTGGAGGCGAGGAAGGTCAACGCCTTTGGGGCCTTGTCGGCCTCCTGTACTTTGCCCCACTTGCCGAAATTGTAGGCGCCCAGCTGCGCGCCCACTGCAGCAACCGCCGCATCCTGCTTCACGCCCGGCGCGTCCGGCACCACCACTTTCACCGGTGCCTTCCAGCTGCCGGTGCCCTGCGCGGCCACGCCGCCATAGGTCTTGAGGTCTTGCGCCGTCTTTACGCCTTCTCCGGTGCCGACAAGCAACACCGCGCTGTAAGGCCCCGCGCCGTAGAGCGTCAGCGACTTGCCAGCCTCACCTCTGAAACCCGCTGCTGCAATCGCTGCCGCGATCGCGCCCTTGGCCGCCTTGTCGGCATCGAGCGTCAAGCCAGAGAGAGCGCCGTCCTTGCCTACGGGGAGCACCACGGCGCCGCTCGACGGCCGCGCCGCGCGTTCAAAGTCCACCGGCCGCGGTTCGGCCATGGCCGGCATCGCCATTGCCATCGCCGCAACGGCTGTCGTCATCCAGTGTTTCATGGCGCAATCCCTTCTTGTTGATGTTCGATAAGCGGAAATGGCAAATTCTCGCGATAAGTCCAGCCCTTGAGGGCATTATCGCGCGGCGAAAAAGGCCTTCAAGTCACGAACAGACTCGAAAAGATGATCGGGCCGCTCGGCCTCCAGCGCCGGCTTCATCCCGAAGCCCCAGGTCACCGCCCCGGTGCAGATACCCACTTCACGGGCAGCCTCAATGTCGCGGATCTCGTCGCCCACCGTCAGTGTCCGCGAAGGCGCAACCTTCAGGTCGCGCAGCACTTCGCGAAAATGCTTCGCCTTGCCGAACATGCCCGCGCCGCAGCTCCACGCGGCCACTTTCGCGCTCAGCTCGGCGCCCAAGGCTTTACGCACATTCGCTTCAGCGTTCGATGAAACTACCGCGATCTTGATGCCCGTCTCGGCCAGAGTCTCAAGCATTTCAGGAATGCCGTCGAACAGCGGGAACGCCGCCGCCTTCGCCGCGCGTTTGCGCACATGCACCGCAATCAGCACCAGCTTCCAGCCGGGAATCTTCAGTATACGCATCACTTCACGCGGCGGCTTGTGGCGCAAGATTTCCAACTCATCCTCGTCCGGGCAGCGGAATCCGAACCGCCGCGCGAGATCCGGCAGGATCGACCGGAACCACGCCGCGCTGTCCGCCAGCGTGCCGTCAAAGTCGAAGATCAGCAAATCGTAGTCGCGCGCGGTGTTCAAGAGCGGCCCTAGATCAATCCGCCGAGCGGTGAGCTCGGGTCTGCATATTTCTTCTTTGGCATCCGGCCTGCGAGATACGCCTCGCGTCCCGCGATTACCGCGTGCTTCATCGCGCGCGCCATGCGCACCGGGTCTTTCGCCGCCGCGATGGCCGTATTCATCAGCACGCCGTCACAGCCGAGTTCCATCGCAATCGCAGCGTCGGAGGCCGTGCCGACGCCCGCGTCGACGATGACCGGCACGCGCGCGGCTTCCACGATCAGGCGGATATTCACCGGGTTCATGATGCCGAGGCCGGAGCCGATCAGCGAGCCGAGCGGCATGATCGCGCAGCAGCCCGCCTCTTCCAGAAGGCGCGCGTAAACCGGATCGTCCGAGCAATACACCATCACCTCGAAGCCGTCCTTGATGAGGGCTTCGGCGGCCTTCAGCGTCTCCGGCATGTTCGGGTAAAGCGTCTTCTGGTCCGCCAGCACTTCCAGCTTCACGAGATTCCAGCCGCCGGCCTCGCGCGCGAGTCGCAGCGTGCGCACTGCCTCGTCCGCCGTGTAGCAGCCCGCCGTATTGGGCAGGTAGGTGAACTCGGTCGGCTTCACGAAGTCCGAAAGAATCTCCTGGCTCTTGTCGGAAAGGTTCACCCGGCGCAGCGCCACGGTCACGATCTCGGCGCCCGCCGCACGCGCGGCTTCGGCATTCTGCGCATAGGATGCATACTTCCCCGTGCCCACGATGAGGCGCGAGGCATAAGCCTTGCCGGCAATGATCAACGGGTCGTTTGATTGCATTTCAGACATGCGGGCTGTCTGGCCGCCCCGAGGCCGGGCGTCAACGCCCGCATGCGATTTCCGCGCGGTTTCAGCCCCCGCCGACGAACTGCACCAGCTCCAGCTGGTCGCCCTCTTCCAGCACGGTCAGGGCATGTTCGGATTTCGGCACGATCTCGCGGTTGCGCTCCACAGCGATGCCGCGCGGGTCGCGGCCCGTCTCGCCTGAGAGGCGAAGAACAAGCATCGCTACAGTGGTTCCGGGCGCAATTTCGAGCGCTTCGCCGTTGAGGATGATTTTCATCGCAGCCTGCTTTCTGTTGCCCTCTTGCAACACGCGGCGTTCCAGCGCAAACGGAGGCCCATGTCGAAACCGGTATATGTCCTCGGCGGCCCGAATCTCAATCTGCTCGGCACCCGCGAGCCCGAGATTTACGGCCGGGATACCCTGGAAGATATTCACGCCCGGCTGCGTTCGCAGGCGCAGGGCACTGCTCTTGTACTGCGCCAGACCAATTCCGAAGGCGAACTCGTGACCTGGGTCCAGGAGGCCGGCCGCGAGGCCAGCGTCCTGATCCTCAACGCGGCCGCCTACACCCATACGTCCATCGCCCTTCATGATGCCTTGAAATCACTCAAGATTCCCGTCATTGAAGTTCATCTGTCCAATCCCGCAGCGCGAGAGGCCTTCCGGCACGTCAACTATGTCGCCCCTGTTGCAACGGCTACGATTGCCGGGCTAGGTGCCTACGGTTACGAACTCGCGCTGGGGGCTGCCCTGCGACTTTCCGGTCAGGGAGGAGCTGAAAAAAAATGAGTACTTCCAAGAACAAGCTCGACACGGGCCTTATCCGCGAACTTGCCGCCATCCTTCGCGAGGGAGACCTCGGCGAAATCGAGATCGAGCATGATGGCCTGAAGCTGCGCGTCTCGCGCCAGTCGTCCCAGGTCGTTCACGCCGCTGTCGCCGCGCCCGCCCCGGCCTACGCCGCTCCGGCTGCTGCCGCCCTGCCCGCGCCCGCCGGCCCCGGCGCTGTTCCGGTCGCCTCCGCCGCGCCCGACAACGCCGTGAAGTCGCCGATGGTCGGCACCGTCTATCTCTCCGCCGACCCGCAGTCGAAGCCTTACATCAACGTGGGCGACAAGGTGAAAAAGGGCGACACGCTGATGCTGGTCGAAGCCATGAAAACCTTCAACCCGGTCGAAGCCGACCGCGCCGGCACCGTCAAAGCCATCTACGTCCAGAACGCCCAACCCGTCGAATACGGCGAACCCCTCGTCCTGATCGAGTAATCGATGCCCGAGCACCGCCCAATCAACAAGGTCCTCATCGCCAACCGCGGCGAGATTGCGCTGCGCATACATCGCGCGTGCAAGGAAATGGGCCTGTCCACCGTCGTCGTCCATTCCGAAGCTGACCGCGATGCGATGGCGGTGCGCCTGGCGGACGAAAGCGTCTGCATCGGCCCGGCGCCGTCTTCGGAAAGCTACCTGAAGAAATCGCGCATCCTCGCGGCTGCCGAAATCACCGGCGCCGACGCCATCCACCCCGGCTACGGCTTCCTGTCAGAGAACGCCCAGTTCGCCGAGATGGTGGAAGCCCACGGCCTCGCCTTCATCGGCCCCACGGCCGAACACATCCGCATCATGGGCGACAAGATCGCCGCAAAGCAGGCGATGATTGCAGCCGGCGTGCCATGCGTGCCGGGCTCTGACGGCGCCGTAGAATCGATTTCGGATGCCAAGAAGGCTGCCAAGAAAATCGGCTTCCCGGTTCTCGTGAAAGCCTCCGCCGGCGGCGGCGGCCGGGGCATGAAACTCGCGATGACCGAGGCAGACCTCGAGAACGCGGTGAAGACCGCAAAGACCGAATCGAAAGCCGCCTTTGGTGATGACGCGGTCTATCTCGAAAAATACCTGCAGGGCCCGCGCCACATTGAAATCCAGGTAATTGCAGACACGCACGGCAACGTCGCCCATCTCTGGGAACGCGACTGCTCGCTTCAACGCCGCAACCAGAAAGTCTTCGAGGAAGCCCCCTCGCCCGCGCTGAACCAGATCCAGCGCGAAGAGATCGGCATGATCTGCTCCCGCGCGATGAAAGCCATCGGCTATCGCGGCGCCGGCACGATCGAATTCCTCTACGAGGACGGTAAGTTCTATTTCATCGAAATGAACACCCGCCTCCAGGTCGAACACCCGGTCACCGAGATGATCACCGGCATCGATATCGTCCGTGAGCAGATCAGGATTGCCGAAGGCAAGGCGCTCTCCTTCCGGCAGGAAGATGTCATGCTCGTCGGTCATGCCATCGAGTGCCGCATCAATGCCGAACATCCGGCAACCTTCGTGCCTTCGCCGGGCCTCATCACCGAATTCCATGCGCCCGGTGGTCCAGACGTTCGTCTCGATAGCGCTGCCTATGCCGGCTACCGCATCCCGCCGCACTACGATTCGCTGATCGGAAAACTGATCGTACACGGACGGAC
>CAZXQD010000089.1:0-1562 GCA_964643405.1 uncultured Hyphomonas sp.
ACAAAAGGGAGAAAACCATGGGCGTTCTGGACGGAAAAGTGGTGCTGGTCACCGGCGGCGGCAATGGCATCGGCAAGGAATGCGCCCTGCTGGCAGCGCGCCAGGGCGCGAAGGTCGTTGTCAACGATCTTGGCGGCAGCCTGAAGGGCGACGAGGAGGGGTCGGCGGGCCCGGCGGAAGCTGTCGCCGCGGAAATCCGCAAGGCGGGCGGCGAGGCCGTGTCGAACTCCGACAGCGTGACGGACTATAACGCGGTCGCCGGCATAGTGACGCAGGCCATGGATACATTCGGACGGCTGGACGCGGTGATCAACCCGGCGGGCATCCTGCGCGACGGCATGTTCCACAAGATGAGCGAGAGCGACTGGAAGGCCGTGATCGATGTTCACCTGCATGGCTCCTTCAACGTGACGCGCGCGACAATCGAGCACTTCCGCGAGAAGCAGGCGGGCGCCTATGTGCTGTTCACCTCGACCACCGGCCTGATCGGCAATATCGGCCAGGCAAACTATGGCGCGGCCAAACTTGGCATTGCCGGCCTCAGCCGCATCATCGCAATGGAAGGCGCGGCGAAGAATGTACGCTCCAACATCATCGCGCCGTTTGCGTGGACACGGATGATCGCGTCCATTCCGGTGAAGGATGAAGCGGGCGCCCAGCGCGTTCAGCGGATGCGGGACGGCATGCGCGCCGACCAGGTGGCGCAGGTGGCGATTGCGCTGTGTGCGGATACAGCGGCGCATGTCAGCGGCCAGATCTTCGGCGTGCGGGGCAATGAGGTGATCCTGTTTGATCAGCCGCGCCCGGTGAAGACGCTGGCACGGCTGGAAGGCTGGACACCGGAATCGCTGATCGATCACTGCTTCCCGGCGATGAATGGCAGCTTCACGGACCTTGGCGCAACCGCGAGCGTGTTCCCTTACGATCCGGTCTAGGGCTGCAGGGGCTTCCTTCCTGTTTTTGAGCATTCAACCATCCACGGAGTATAGCTCCGTGGGCTGAGGTGTTGCGCAGGGACTGGGCGGATGTTCTGCAACAGCCTGAAGAAACTGGAATTTATGAGCCGGACGGAGCGTTTGTCGTGGGCACAAGTCCGGATCGTTGCGCGCATCGCCCCTCGCCGGACCGTTTCATCCACGTGCATTCAGGGCACACGGCGTGGCGATTCCGTCTCATTGAGTCTCATTTCTTTATCACTGAGTGTCGATTCTCTATCGCCTTGTATCGCCGCTCGCCTGAGCCGCAACGCCGCGCCTGGCGCTCATATCAGACTATTGCGGCGTCAGCACTGTCGGGCCGCCCTCGTCAGCCGGCGGTGTATCCTCCGGGGCAGGTTCGGCAGGGGGCGCCTCAGCGGGCGGCGCGGTTTCGGAGGCCGTCTCTGCCGGCGCTTCGGTGGGCGGCGCCGTGTTGAAGGTTTCGTCGGCGGAGTTGAGGATGTCGTTCAGGACATCGTTCTCGTTGACGGCTGGCTCGCCTTCGGCGGGCGGCGTCTCGAGGGCCTCTTCGCCTTCTTCGGGCGCTTCGGGGATATCCTCGAACACCGGTTCGGGACGCGGGGC
>CAZXQD010000089.1:1662-13691 GCA_964643405.1 uncultured Hyphomonas sp.
CGGGCCTGGGCGGCGGCCTCGGCGCCGAAGAGACCGTCCCCCCATTCGGCGACGTTCAGATAGACTTCCATGATGCGGCGCTTGCCCCACACGGTTTCGATGACATAGGTCATCCAGGCTTCGCCGGCCTTGCGGGGCATGCCGCCGCCATTCCAGAAGAACACGTTCTTGGCCGTCTGCTGGCTGATGGTCGAGCCGCCGCGGCGCTTCTTGCCCTTGTGCTTCTTGTTATACTCGCGGGCCTTCTCGATGGCGTCCCAGTCGATGCCATTGTGTTCGCAGAATTTCGCGTCTTCCGAAGCGATGACGGCGAGCACGAGATTGGGCGAAATATCGTCAAGGCTGGTCCAGTCCTTGCGGACATCCTCACCCTGCCCCGCGCGCTGGGTCATCAGGATGGTGCCGGGCACAGGAAGGATGCGCAGTACGAGGGCATAGAGATGGAACAGGAGGAAAATGGCGATGCCCGCCTGGACAATGCGCACGAGGATACGGCGCCAGAGGGGCACGTCGCGCTTCGGCTTTTGCGGCGGCGGGGCGGCATCCGCGCCGAAGTACGCTGCTGCGGACTTATTGGAGGTGTCGTCGCTCATGCCCCGAGATCCCATTCTTCGGCTACCGTGCTATCATGTTCGTTGGCACGGCGCCGCGCCTTTTCTTCAGCAAAGCGGGCGGGGTCAAGGCGGGCGAGCGCCCAGACGGCCGCGCCGCGCACGAGGGGGCTTTCGTCCGCCAGCAACGGAACGAGGTGCACAGCCAATGCGGGCTGGCCCGAATTGCCAATGGCGATGCAGACATTACGGATGAAGCGGCCGCGCCCCGAACGCTTGACCGGAGAACCGGAGAAGACTTCGCGAAACACGGCGTCATCCAGCGCGGCCAGTTCATCGAGGCCGGGGGTTTTCAGTTCGGCGCGGGCAAAGAGGGCTGATTCGGAGGCGGCGGCGGCGAACTTGTTCCACGGGCAGGCGGCGAGGCAATCGTCGCATCCATAGATGCGGTTGCCCATCGCGGCGCGGAATTCACGCGGGATCGGGCCGGCGTGTTCGATGGTGAGGTAGGAGATACAGCGGCGGGCATCCAGCTGGTAGGGCGCCGGAAACGCGGCCGTGGGGCAGATATCCAGGCAGGCGCGGCAGGAGCCGCAATGGTCCGCCTCCGGAGCATCGGGCGCGAGGGCGGCGCTGGTCAGGACCGTGCCCAGGAAGAACCATGAGCCGAGATCGCGGCTGACGAGGTTTGTGTGCTTTCCCTGCCAGCCGAGGCCCGCCTTCTGGGCCAGCGGCTTTTCCATCAGCGGGGCGGTATCGACGAAGACTTTCACATCCGCGCCCGTCAGCGCCGCGACCTCGCCCGCCAGCTGTTTCAGGCGGGACTTTATGACGTCGTGATAGTCCCTTCCCCGTGCGTAGACGGAGATATTGCCGGTTTCGCGCTGGCTTAGCGTATCGAGGGGATTGTGATCCGGGCCGTAGTTCATGGCGACCACCAGGGCGGCGCGGGCCTCGGCCCACATCGCGGTAGGCGCGCTGCGGCGGGCGAGCGTTTCCTCCATCCAGCGCATCTCGCCGTGGCGGCCCTCGGCGACGAACGCGGCAAGGCGGGCGCCCGCTTCCCAGGCCTCGTCGGCGCGGGCGATGCCGGCCGCATCAAAGCCGAGGGCGCGAGCCGCAGCCTTCAGGCGTGATTCGAGGGAGACGGGCATCGGCATGGCGCATCGATAGCAGGGCTGCTGCGCCGGGCGAAGGGCGGATCACTTCAGCGCGCGGCAGGCTTTCTCGAGCGAGGCGATATCCGCGAGATAGGCATCAAGGCCTGCGCGGGATTCAAAGGGGACCTGATGGGAACTGGCGCGGCCGGGCGTCTCGTCCAACTCCCCTGTCTGGATACAGGCACTGCCATTGGTGCAGGTAAATTCCAGCCGGTATCCGGTCTCTTCGCTTCCCGCAGGTTCGCCGGGCCTCACTTCGCCAAGGGGCATGCGCCAGAGGCCCCAGGCATTGTTGCGGCCATGGCCGTGTTCGAGAAAGGCGCAGTCGCCCCAGACGTGGTGGTAGAACCATGGGTTTTGACGCCCGGTGTTTCCCCACGCGATCTGCGGTTTCGCAGGCGGCTCGGCGGCGGGCGCCGCGAGCTTGGCCTCCGGCGCGGGCGCTGGGGCATCTGGCGCGAGTTGACAGGCGGCGAGCAGCGCAGCCGAAGCGGTGGCCATCAGGACGTTGCGCATATCCCTCCCCCTACGAACATGCCGCAAGCATCTCCTCTGCGCGGTGAACCCGGACTGAACAGCCTCATTTGCCCATGAACTGGCGCACGGCATCCGTGGACAGGGCGAACTTTGCGAAGGACCAGGCTCGGTCCTTACCGAGAGCTGTCAGCGTACTGATCAGCTGGCGGCGGCTGTCGCCGCGCTCATCCAGCCAGGCATCGGCGCCGCCGGATCGCAGCGCCTCATCAGTCGCCCCCGCCTGCAGGCGGACCAGCTCCGAAATCAGGCGGCGGCCCGCGACACGGTCCCAGTAAGGCGCCCGGGCGAGGCCTTCGCGGGCAGAGGCGCGCAACCGGTCCAGCCGCAGTGCATCGCCGATGGCGTAGAAGGCGGCGGCGGTTTCCGGCACTTTCTTCCTTGCCTGCTGCGAGACATCGACGATGACGAGGCCCTGCGCGAAATAACTCATCGCGGCCGCCCAGTGGGCGAGCGCCTCCGGCGCGCCGCGTTTGATGAAGGCACGGGCATCACGCTCGATTCGCGAAGCCGGGAAAGCCGACTGGACCGATGGCAGCACGGATTTCAGCTCGTTCAGCGGGCCGTGGGTCAGCTTCACGGCATCGCCGACAGACTTGCCAGCCGTGGCGCGGATGAACCAGCCGGCGGCCTCGCTCGCCGCATGGACGGCTTCAAGCTGAAGCTCCGTCTGCAGATCAGCAGGCACGCGCGTATCCAGCGCGAAAACCTCCTTGCGGAAGCCAGCAATATCGAGGACTTCGCGCGCCGCTTCGAGAGCGCGGACGGCTTCGGCGGGCGCCGCGCCGGTCAACTCGCGCAGGCGCAAGAGTGCAACCGGGCCACAGAAATCGAGCGTACGGTTGGCGATGACTGTGGCGATGATCTCGCGGCGCAGGCGGTGGCCTTTCATGGCCTTGCCGTAAGTATCGATCGGCGACGGGAAATAGCCTTTCAGCACCGACTCGAACCAGGGATCGTCCGGCAGGTCCGAGGCGACCAGATCGTCGAAGAGGACGATCTTCGACCAGGCGAGCAGCACGGCAAGTTCTGGCCGCGTCAGGGCCTGCGCCTGTTCCTTGCGGGTCTGCATGCCGGTGGTGGAGGGAAGGCCTTCCAAGGCGCGGTTGAGGACGCCGCGTTCTTCGAGATAGACCATCAGCCGTTCAAGCGCATCATGGTCTTCGAGCGCGGTGGCGCTGGCGAGGGTGAGCGCGTTCGATTGGTCGTAATTGTGGGCCAGAACATGGGCGGCTACATCATCAGTCATCTGCGCCAGCAGGTCGTTGCGGTCGGCCTCTTTCAGGTCGCCAAGGCGGATCGCTTCGGCCGCAAGGATCTTGATGTTTACTTCGTGGTCGGACGAATCGACGCCGGCGGAGTTGTCGATGGCGTCGGTGTTGAGGCGCCCGCCGGCGAGGGCGAATTCGATGCGGCCGGCCTGCGTCATGCCGAGATTGGCCCCTTCCCCGATGACCTTCGCTTTCAGGTCGCGGCCATTGACGCGGATCGCATCATTGGCTCGGTCGCCGACATCGCCGTGGGATTCAGAGGCGGCTTTGACATAGGTGCCGATGCCGCCGAACCAGAGCAGGTCTGTTTCGGACTTCAGGAGTGCGTTCAGCAGTTCGTCCGGCGTGACGGCATCTTTCGATAGCCCCGTCATCGCCTTCACTTCTGGTGAGAGCGGGATGGATTTTGCAGTCCGCTCGAAGATGCCGCCGCCCTTTGAGATGAGCTTTGCGTCATAGTCGGCCCAGGTTGAACGCGGCAGGGCGAACATGCGGGCACGCTCGGCGAGGCATTTCGCCGGATCGTCCGGGTTCGGATCGAGGAAGATGTGCATGTGGTTGAAGGCGGCCACGAGACGGATCTCGGGCGAGAGCAGCATGCCGTTGCCGAACACGTCGCCGGACATGTCGCCGACGCCAATTACGGTGAAGGGCTGTTTCTGGATGTCGCGGCCCATTTCGCGGAAGTGGCGCTTGACCGCTTCCCAGGCGCCGCGCGCGGTGATGCCCATCTTCTTGTGGTCATACCCGGCCGAGCCGCCGGAGGCGAAGGCGTCGCCGAGCCAGTGGCCTTTCTCGAGGCTGATCGCATTGGCGGTGTCAGAGAAGGTGGCGGTGCCCTTGTCAGCTGCGACAACGAGATAGGGATCTTCACCGTCCCACACGACGGTTTGCGGCGGGGGCACGAGCTTGCCCTTCACAAGATTGTCAGTGAGGCCGAGCAGCGCGGTGATGAACTCCTTGTACGCATCGCGCCCGCTTTCGAACCAGTTCGGATCGTTCCGCGGTGGCAGCTGTTTCGGATAGAAGCCACCCTTTGAGCCGACAGGCACGATGACGGCGTTCTTGACCTGCTGGGCCTTCACGAGGCCGAGGACTTCGGTGCGGTAATCCGATGGGCGGTCCGACCAGCGCAGGCCGCCGCGCGCGACCGGGCCGAAGCGGAGGTGAACGCCTTCGACCTTCGGGCTGGACGTGAAGATTTCGCGGAAGGGTTTCGGCTCCGGCAGGTCGGCGAGTTCGCGGCTGGCCACCTTGAAGCTGATCCAGGAGCGCGGCTCGCCGGCCTCGTCGGCCTGGTAGAAGTTCGTGCGCTGGGTGGCGCGAACGAGCAGGAAAAGGCGGCGCAGCACCAGATCGTCCGTGAGGCTGACCACCGACTTCATCGCCTCCTCGAACTTCGCTTCGATCTCCGCAGATGCCTTCGTGCGGGCGTCGAGTGATTTGTGCGCCTGCGGATCAAACCGGGCGGTGAAAAGGTCGAGTATCAGGCGGGTGGCGGCAGGATAGCGCGCCACGGCGGCCTCCTGCACGTCCTGCGGCTGGTCGAGCCCGCTCTGGCGGCGATAGGCGGCGAGCGCGCGGATCAGCGCGGCCTCGCGCCAGCTGGCACTGGCGGTCAGCACGAGGCGGTTGAACTTGTCATTGTCGGCCTTGCCGCTCCAGACCGCGATGAAGGCATCTTCCAGCGCGCGGGCGAGGCCCTGCAGCGCCAGCGGTTTGCCGTCCGCTGTTTCCATGGCAAGCGAGTGGACCCAATAGACATCCGGTGCATCTGCCACCGGCTTGAAGGGCGGGCGCACGGGATAGCCAGTCTCGAAATGCACGAAGAGGCCGAGATTTTCGAACACCGGCACACAGCGCGACAGGGCGATGGCGCCTTCGCGCGCAAATATCTTTACACGGACTTTCGATGGGTCATCTGAATCGCGGCGGAACGCGCGCGCGACCATCGGGCGGCCAGCGCTCAGCGCGGCCATGCTGGTGACATCCTGCAGGGCCTCGTCCGGCGTGAAGGCTTCACGGTAAGCGGCATTGAATGCGCCGATGAATGCGCGGGCCCCTTCCCGGTCGGCGCCGGTAAGGTCCGAATTCATCAACAGATCGCGGAAGCCCTGGTCCCAGGTGCGCGCCATCGCGGCAATCCGCGCCTCGATCTCGGCGGCGTCCGGTTCAGGATGACCGGGCGACAGGCCGATTTCGAAATGCACACGCGCCATGGGGCCGGCATCGAAATAGGGTTGGAACGATCGCAGCTCGCCTTCATAGGCCTCGACCAGCGCCGCGCCGATACGCTGGCGAAGCGCCGTGTCATAGGATTCGCGCGGCACGAAGACGAGGGCGGTGACGAACCGGTCGAACTCGTCGCGGCGCAGAAAGACTTTCGTCCGGGGACGGCCGATCAGGTGGAGCGCGCCCATGACCATCGGGCCAAGGATGGTGGAGCGGGTCTGGAAGAGTTCGTCACGCGGCCAGGTTTCAATCAGGTTGGCAAGCGCTTTCTCGGTGTGGCCACCGGGAGCGGCGCCGGAAGCAGCCATGATCTTCTGTACACGGCGGCGTACGAAGGGGATGGAGCGGGCGGTTTCGTCATAGGCTTCGGCGGTGAACAGGCCGAGGAAGCGGACCTCGCCGTTCACGCGGCCCTGAGCGTCGTATTTCTTGATGCCGATATAGTCGCACGGCACGCGGCGATGCACGCGGCTTGGCAGGGTCGACTTGGCGATGATCAGCGGCGCGGGATGCGAGAGGAATTCACCGATCTGGCGGTTCAGAACGAGCGGTTCGCTGTCCGGAGAGAGGACGTTGAGTTTCTCGTCGCGCAGGATGCCAAGGTTCGAGCCGTCGATCATCAGCGGCTCGACCGGCAGCACGCCGCCGGCATCGTCGGTGGCGAAGTCATATTCGCGGCTGCCAAGAAAGACGTAATGTTCCTTCAGCAGCCATTCGAGGAAGGCGACGGCCTCATCGCGTTCGACGGTGGCGATATGCTGAAGCCCGGCGAGGCGTTTCATCTCGGCGCGCATGCGCGCCTGCATGGGGCGGTGATCGGAGACGGCGCGCTGGACGTCTGCCAGAGTGGTGCGGGCGCCCGCCTCAAGCAGTGACGCCTCCTGCGGCGTGAGCAGCGAGGTATGGATCTGGATGACCGAGATCATCCGCCCGTCGGCCAGCGTGACGACGGGGTGGAAGAGAGTTTTCACCTCGTGCCCCTGAGCCGCGCATTCGCCCAGCAGGGAATCGACGAGGAAGGGCATGTCCGGACCGGTCGCTTCCAGCACGGCGCGGCCGAGCGAGCCCTTCGCCCCGTTCGCGTGAGCTACGACGCGGACGTTCTGCTGGCCGGGGGGCACTTCCGCCGCCCATGACCAGAGGTTGCGGGCGAGCGCCTTGATGTCGGCCTCGGTCAGGCCGGTCAGGTCCTCGCCCCTTGCCTCCTGGAGGAACTGCTCAAGAACCTGGCCTTCAGGCCCGGCAACGGCGGCGGAACGTGACATGGGGGCGACTCACCTAAGGGAAACGTGTTCCACCGGGTCTAACCCCGGGGCGTTAGCGCTTCAAGAATTCAGGGGCGCGGGTGGTGAAGAATTGGGCATCCGGCAGAAAGGATCGACGGGAGCCGGACATAAGTGGGCCCGCCGAACGGGGACATGTCCGGCGGGCCCTTCAGAAACTTCCGCAGGCTGGGTGGGGGGACGCACGCGGAAGCCTGAATTGAATATGTTGTCGCGCGAATTCCGATTTCAATGCGGAACTCGTCTAAAAAAAGTTAACGATTCTACATGAGCCTGGTTAGCCCATCGCCCGTTCCAGATGGGCTCATACACGAAACATGCCAGTTCAGGAACTGCTTCCTGCAGTCGCACTGGATATCGGACGCGCGGTTTTCATCTTAGGGTTGCCGTCGGCGGACAGCAAAATGGCCATCCAGCGCGTTTCAGCAGACTGCGCGAACAGGATCATCATCAGCACAGTCAGCGGCGCCGACAGGAACATGCCCGGGATGCCCCAGAGAACACCCCAGATGGCCAGCGACAGCAACACGACAAGCGCCGAGAGGTTGAGCGAGTCGCCCATCATGCGGGGCTGGACGAAGTTCCCGATGGAGAACTGCCAGAAACTGACAATCACGAAGACAAGCGCAGCATAGACATAGGAATCCTGCGGGGCCTCGGCCGGGATCCATCCCGGAACAGAAGGCTGCACCAGGGCGAACAGCGGCGGGACGAGCGCCGCCACGATCGAGCCGACGGTCGGGATATAGTTCAGCACGAAGATAAGAGCCGAGAGGAAGAGTGCGTTCTGGACACCCAGCGCCAGCAGGGAAGCATAGCTGAGCAGGGTGATAATGGCTGAGATCACCGTCTGGACCCAAAGATAGCGCTCAATACCGACCCGGGCCTCGTCGCCGATCTGGCGGACCTGGTCGCGCCGGTCGGGCGTGGTGAAGATCATGTCGAGCTTGTGCGACCAGCCGGATTGGGCAGAAAAAAGGAAGGCGACATAGATGAGGATCAGCACGATGTCGCCGGAGAGGCCGCTGACGGAATTGGCAATGGTGGCGAAGAAGCGCTCGCCCTGCTCGTTGAACATCAGTTCGGTCAGTGTCGGTGCATCGCTGACGCCGACCACCCGGTAGGCATCGGCGATCAGGGCATTGATCTTGGTCTCGTATTCGTCCGAATGCCGGCCGAACTCGGCGACGCCGTTGGCCATCAGCGCAATGAACCCGACAAAGCCGCCGGTGACGATCAGCACGGCCATCAGCCGGGCGGTGCGCATGTTGATCGCCTTGCCGGCATTGTCGAGCATCGTGGCGAAGCCTTCGATGATCAGGAACAGGAACACGGCCATCGCAAAGGTCGCCAGGATATCGCGGCCGAAATACAGCAGCGCGATGATGACACCGGTCGCGATGATCCAGGTGCCGACCTTGGCAGAACGCTCCATGGGGTAGTGTCTCCGGGAATGAGGCGCCAAGGGTGGGGGCGCCCGCGCGCCGGGTCAAGCGCAGTCAACGGGTGATGCTGCTTGCCGAATCCGCCCAGATGGCTAGCCTTGGCGAGGATTTCAGAATGAAGGGCCGGACATGAGCGACACGATTTTCCTGGGCGGGGCGGATGCGAATGGCACCGGCAAGCCGGACGCGGCCCAGTCGCTGATCCTGAAGGTGGCAAACCGGCACGGGTTGGTCGCGGGAGCAACCGGTACGGGCAAGACCGTGACGCTGCAGGTGATGGCGCAGGCCTTCTCGGATGCCGGCGTGCCGGTGTTTGCGGCCGATGTGAAAGGCGACCTTTCCGGCATCTGCATGCCGGGCAGCGAGACGCACAAGGCGCATGCGAGCCTGACCGCGCGGGCGCAGCAGATCGGAATGGGCGAGCTGAAATATGAAGGTGCGCCGACCGTGTTCTGGGACGTGTTCGGCGAAAGCGGGCATCCGATCCGCGCGACGATTTCCGAGATGGGGCCACTGCTGTTGTCGCGCCTGATGGGGCTGACAGATGTGCAGGAAGGCGTGCTGAACATCGCCTTCCAGTATGCAGACGATAACGGTCTCCTGCTGCTCGACCTGAAGGACCTGCGCAAACTGCTGGTGAGCCTCGGCGATGATACCGTGCGTACCGAGGTGAGCCGCAAGTATGGCAACGTTGCCCCGGCCTCGCTGTCGGCGGTGCAGCGCGAGTTGCTGGTGCTGGAGCGCGACGGGGCTGAACGTTTCTTCGGCGAGCCGGCGCTGGAGTTGATGGACTTCATGCGCACGACGCGTGACGGACGCGGCTACATCAACATTCTCGATGCGCGCAAGCTGATCAATTCGCCGAAGCTCTATTCGACCTTCCTGCTCTGGCTCCTGTCGGAATTGTTCGAGGAACTGCCGGAGATCGGCGATCCGGAGAAGCCGCGGCTCGTGTTCTTCTTCGACGAGGCGCACCTGTTGTTTGCCGATGCGCCCCCTGCCCTCATGCAGAAGATCGAACAGGTGGTGCGTCTGATCCGGTCGAAAGGCGTCGGCGTCTATTTCGTGACGCAGAACCCGCGCGACCTGCCGGAGAGCGTACTGGCGCAGCTGGGCAACCGGATGCAGCATGCGCTGCGCGCCTATACACCGACCGAGCAGAAGGCGGTGAAATCCGCGGCCGCATCGTTCCGTCCGAACCCGGCCTTCAAGACTGAAGCGGCGATCACCGAGATGGGCGTTGGCGAAGCGCTGGTCTCGACGCTGGAAGCGAAAGGCGCGCCGGCGATGGTGCAGAAGACACTGATCCGGCCGCCCTCCTCGCGGCTCGGCCCGGCGACCGATGCAGAGCGCGCCGAGGTGCAGAAGGCGAGCCCGGTGTTCGGCAAGTATGACAAGTTGGTCGACCGCGAGTCGGCCTACGAGATCCTGTCGAAGCGCGAGGAGGCGGCAGCCAAGGAGGCCGAGAAGCTCGCCAAGATCGAGGCGAAGGAAAAGGAAGCGGCTGCCAAGGCGAAAGCCAAGGGCAAGACGACCACGACCCGCTCGCGCCGGATGAGCACGACCGAGCGCGCGGTCAACAACGCGGCCAGCACCGCCAGCCGGGAAGTGGTTCGCTACGTCCTGCGCGGTATCTTCGGAACACGGAAACGGTAACCCACATGCGCCTTGTCATTCTTGCTGCTGCCTTCGCCCTGTCTGCCTGCGCCACCGGGCCTTCGGAGAAGAACTGGACCGGCGGGCCGGATGCCCAGCCCTTCCGCACGGCGGTCGCAGCGTGCAACCAGATCAGCTACAATGTGGAAACAAACTTCATCACCTGCATGGCCGGGCGCGGCTGGACGCGGGCGAAACCGTCCTGATCCGCCGCCTGCCCTCACGCTGCACGTTGAGGGGTGATTCCTGATTTTCCGGATTTTTCCAGAGGTCCGTGGGCGGAGATGTTGCGCACGGTTCCGGGGCGGGTTGCGTAATGCCCTGACAGGCATGGGTTTTATTTTCACGCAGCGCCGATTTCTGTAGGCACAAGTTGCCTTGCTGCGCTCAAAAGCCGTCTCATCCGGTCTCAGGCGCTGCACATCCGTTGCCGATTTTTTCTCATCGATTCTCATTTTTTATCATCTGGTATCGATCCGTTATCGCTCTTACTGAGGGTGGGCAGATTTCGGCCTTCGGCGTCTGAACGGCCTGCGGTTTGGTTGAGGCGCGAAGTATAACGCCGGGCGGAGGGGTGTTGCGCAAGTTTCAACCGGGCGCCGCTCAGGAGCCCGATCTGCCCGCGGTTCCGGATCCGGGAGGGGGGCTTGCCCTGTTGCACAAGCGGCATGGGATGGCCCGGGTCTCCTCAAACCCCTCCCCTTGCGTCAGCTGTGGCGGAAACGCGGCGCGTCTCCTATAGTCAAAGCCTGAGCCCCAATCAGACAAGCCAAAGGGAGGCACCGGCCCATGAAAGAGTACCTGAAGTTCTATATCGACGGCGCATGGGTTGACCCGGTGACGCCGCGCCGCCTGGAAGTCGAAAACCCGGCCACAGAAGAAAACTTCGCCGTCATCTCGCTCGGCTCGAAAGCCGATGCGGACAAGGCCGTGGCCGCTGCCAAGCGCGCCTTCCCGAGCTTCTCGCAGACCTCGGTGGAATACCGCGCGGACCTGCTAGACAAGATTGCCGCCGGTATCCAGAAGCGGATGCCGGAACTGGCGCAGGCGATCTCCGACGAGATGGGCGCCCCGATGTGGCTGGCGAACGCCGCGCAGGTGCCGGCCGGCATGGGCCACTTTGCGACGACCGCCGCGATCCTGCGGTCTTACAAGTGGGAAGAGCTGAAAGGCACGACGCTGCTGCGCAAGGAGCCGATCGGCGTCTGCGCCTTCATCACGCCCTGGAACTGGCCGCTGAACCAGATCGCCTGCAAAGTGGCGCCTGCCATTGCGGCCGGTTGCACCATGGTGCTGAAGCCGTCCGAAATTGCGCCGCTGGATGCGATGATCTTCGCAGAAATCCTGCATGAAGCCGGCGTGCCGAAAGGCGTGTTCAACCTCGTCAACGGCGACGGTCCGGGCGTCGGCTCGGTGCTCTCCTCGCACCCGGATGTCGACATGGTGAGCTTCACCGGTTCGACCCGCGCGGGCGTGCTGGTGGCGCAGGCCGCTGCGCCGACCGTGAAGCGCGTGGCGCAGGAACTGGGCGGCAAAAGCCCGAACATCGTGCTGCCGACCGCTGACCTGCAGAAAGCCGTGTCGAGCGGCGTGATGTCGATGATGACGAACTCGGGCCAGAGCTGCAACGCGCCGAGCCGCATGTTCGTGCAGAAGGACCAGCACGACGCCGCCCTCGCTATTGCCAAGGCAACTGCCGAGATGGTGAAGGTGGCGATGCCTGCCGAGGCACCGCCCGGCGCCATCGGCCCGATCTCGAACGGCAACCAGTACCAGAAGGTCCAGGACCTCATCCAGAAGGGCATCGAAGAGGGCGCAACCCTCGTCGCCGGTGGCCCCGGACGTCCGGAAGGCTTCAACAAGGGCTACTTCGCGCGCCCGACCGTGTTCGGCAACG
>CAZXQD010000090.1:0-13627 GCA_964643405.1 uncultured Hyphomonas sp.
GGTGATCATTGTCCGCAAAGCGCACCGGCGCGATCTGCAGCTTGCCGCGCCGCTCCACATAGACCTGGTTGCAGCCGTTGATCAGGATATCGGCGATGGAATCGTCCTTGAGCAGAGGTTCAATCGGTCCAAGACCGGTCATCTCGTCCATCACGGCGTCGGCGAAGGACGTTTCCTCCGCAGATGAAAGCGCCATTTCTTCCTTGCGGATGATCTCACCGATGATGCCGCGCACGCGGCGGCGCATCGTCTCGTCGTCCATCTTGTCGAGCGCCGAGAGGTCCAGCTCGTCGATCAGTTTTGCATGCACCCGGAGCTTGGCTTCGAGCATGTCGAAACCCGCCGGCTCAGGCTTGCCGCGTTGCGGCACAGGCGCCGCGGCCGGTGCGGGCGCGACCTGTTCGTCTTTCTTTACCGCGGGTGAGAATCCGAAACGGCTCATGCGCGTGTCCTCTTGCCTGTCTTGCCAGCCTGCGAGTTCTCGATCATGCCTTCCGGCGCCAGCTTGCGGATCATGCTGTCCACATCCATCACCAGCGCGCTCTTGGGCTTCACATTGGCGATCGGTTTGCCAAGGTTGACCGCCGTGCGCGCTGCATCCCAATCGGACGTCACGGTGACATCGATCTTGCGCTCGATGGCCTTCTCGGCCTGGTCGACCGGGAAGCCCGCGCGGAACTGCTTCTTCTGGAACATCCGGTTCAGCACCAGCCGGGCCTTGTTGCCTTCGCCGCGCAGCGCGTCGATGTCGCGGCACATGTCGGCCGCCGCATGCAGGCTTGGCACGGTCAGTTCACTGACGATCACGGCCTGGTCTACGGCTGCCATGACCGGCTTGGTCCACGGCATCATATGGCGCGGCATGTCCAGAATGACGTAGGGAAACGCAGCGCAGGTCACATCCAGCAGGCGCAGGATTGCTGCCTCGCTGGCCATGGCATCGGCCTCGGGATTGCGCGGCGAGGCGATGATCGACACGCCGTCCTCATGCTGCCAGCACCACGCCGCGAGGAGGCGCGCGTCCAGCCGCTCTGGCGCGCTCGACAGGGCGGGCAGGTCCAGCTTCGGCACGGCCTCCAGAAAGGAAGCGGTCATGCCGTCTGCGAGGTTGAGATCAACAAGGCACACCTTGCCCGGGCCGACGAGGCGCGCGAGCGCGAACGAGCTCTCGATTGCCAGCGTCGATACGCCCGCCCCGCCCACGGCGCCGCGGAATGCCCAGCAGACCGAGGCAGCGCCGCCGCCCTTCGTTTCGGTTCGCGTCTCGCTGAGGCGTGCCGCAGTCTCGATGACGTCGCCGGCATCTGCCGAAACGGCGAGTACGTCCCATGCTTCGAGTTTCATCAGGGCACGCACCATATGCGCAGGTAACTGATCAGACACGACGATCACGGCTGTCGCCGGGCGCTCCACAGCCAGCATGAGCAGTAGCTGGTCCCATCCCGGCTGCCCCTGTTCGACGAGCAGAAGCCCGCCGCCATGTCGCATCACAACATCAGCTGCGGACAACTGTGAAAGGTCCTGAACATCAGCGCAACGCATCTTCAGGCCGGCCAGCCGCTCGGGCGTCGCCAACGCCGCGATTGACGCCACGCTGCGTCCGGCGCCTGCCGGAGCAGGCACGTCCTGCAGTTTCAATGCCGCTGACATTACTCTGCGCCTCCCGTGCCGGTATTCGCCAGTTCCTTCGTCTGGCCGTCATTCAGCGCCTTTACAGCCGCCACCGCACGCACGCCGGAGGTTGATTCTACCTTCCTGGAGTTCGGCAGGTCCACGCTGCGTTCCGACTGCGCGGCAATGTTCGCCTTGTTGGCACCGCCGAGCAGGAACCGGTCCTGCGCATCAACAGAGGCACACGCCGCGAGAATGCCTAGCGGCAGTATAAGGAGGAGTGTCTTGAAGCGCTTCATGCTGGTCAGTTCCCTGTAATTTCTTCTGCCGCGCCGGTGGTTTTGCCCATCAGGAACAGTTCGCTCTCGGAAGGCTCTGCAAAGGCATCCAGCGGCGAGGCCACCTGATCCGGATGTGCCATCGGCTGCACCAGTCGCGGCGTCACGATGATGACGAGTTCACTCTCGTTGCGCTGGAAGCGCTTGGAGGAGAAAAGCGAGCCGAGGATCGGCACATTTCCCAGCCAGGGCGTCTGGCGGACGTCATTGGAATAGTTGTTCTGCAGGAGGCCCGCGACGGCGAAAGCCTGACCGTCGTGCAGCTCCACTGTCGTGTCTGCCCGGCGCACTGAGATCCCGGGGATCTCGATATTGGACGCGCGAATACCGTTTGCCCGGTCCAGCGCCGACACTTCCGGACGTACACGGAGGTTGACCAGCCCGTCGCCGAGCACAGTCGGCGTGAAGTCGAGGCTTACCCCGAATTTCTTGAACTCGATGGTGATCTCGTTGTCCTTGTTGCCTACCGGAATCGGAAACTCTCCGCCCGCCAGGAAGCTCGCCGTATCGCCCGACAATGCCACAAGGTTCGGCTCCGCCAGCGTGCGGATCACCCCTTTTTCTTCGAGCGCGCGGATCTGCACGTCAATGTTCTCGCCGCCGACATTCGTGAACAGCGCGACGGTCTTGGCCGCAAGGCCGGAAACTGTTCCGCCTTCGGTCGAAGCCTGAAAATCGTTGGCATCGATGGCATTGCCAAAGCCGATCTCGCGCACGGCGCTGCGGCTGGCCTCGAGGAAACGCACTTCAAGGAGCACCTGCTGGCTCTGACCGACCGACAGGCCGTTGGCCACGCCGCCCGGCACGTAGCGCTCAGCCACCTGCAGCGCCATCTCGGCCGCACCGGCCGTCGTCACGCGCCCGTCCAGGAACACGCCGTCATGCACGGGATAAACGTCGATCGGCTCGCCCGGCAGGAGGCGCTTCAGGTCGGCGCGCAGCTCTTCCAGTCCAAGCTTCACTTCCACTTCAATCAGTTCGGCAATCGCGCCGGCAGAATTATAGACCAGAACGGTCGTTGATCCCGGCTGCTTGCCGCGCAGGAAGAAGGATCGGTTGGACGTTGCCATCGCTTCGGCGATTTCAGGATCGGCCACCACGATGGTCGCAAATGCGGCGTCTGCCTCCACCACTGCGGATTTCCCGCGCCGCAGCTCAAGTCGCTCCGCGCCGTCCGGCGCTGAACGCTCCGTCCATCCATAGACGGATGGCGCAAATGCAAGACAGGCCATCGCGGTTGCTGCAATCAATCTTGCGATATGCATCAGCGTTTCTCCCCGGTCCCGGTTTCTGCCCGCGCGATCGGGGCAGACACTTCCACATCATTTTCCCCGTTGATCACGCGCACTGTCGTGTTCGAAGGGACCCGCCTGACGGTGGCAGGCTGCACAACACGTTTCACCTCAACCGGCTTCGGCGTCGGTGTGATGGCGGCGACCATGGCCTCTTCGTCGCGGCTGATGAGGGCAAGGCCGAGCGCTGCGCGCTGGCTCGCCGCGCCAAGCACGAGCGCATCTTCCGGCGTTACCTCCAGCGTGACGGTCTGTGAGGGTTTTGCGCCTTCAAGGTTGGATTCAAACGACTGATCCACGGCGAGCACTTTCACGTGCCGCAGCACCGGTTTTGCCAGGATGTTCGCGGAAATGCGCGCGCCTTCCGGGCGCCCACCGGCATCCTCCAGCTCCATGAACTCGTTCACGTCCACCCGGTCGCCCGGCAGCACGAAGCCAGACACGCCGGTGTCATTACGCACGACGATGGACACCGCCCGCATGCCCGGCGTAATCGCGGCGGCCAACGTCAACACCGAACCGGTCGTGTCGATTTTCGGCAGCAACAGCGGCTCACCCGGCACCATCAGGCCACGCGAATAAGCCTTTGGTCCGAGCTCGCTGACATTCTTCAGCGCGCCTTCCGGCACGTTGCGCTCCGGCCAGTCGACAGCCTTGACGAACTTTGGATCAATCAATGCGCCCGGCTCAACGGTCGACGTCAGTACAAGGACTTTCGTCATCGCTACGGCAGGCGCCGCGCTTGCCTGCGTCTGCGGATCATCGCCGGACATGAACGCCCGTCCAAAGAAGATGGCGCCGGCGCCGAGCGCGACCGAAACGCCGAGACTGATCAGCGGTGCAGCTTTCATTCTGATTGCCCTCATGCGGACAGCATTCGGCTGTCTTCAGAGTGCAGGCTTAACGGACGGGTGATAAAGCGGGTTGAAAGAAGGCAATCGAATCTCGTCCGGGGACAGAACATGCCGTTAACCAAGCAGAAAGGCGGTCTTTCAGCATGGTTTAAACTGTCTTTCCAATTCGGCTACTTTGCCGGTGTTGCCGGAGTTCTGGCCGTCAGGCGTGGAAGAAAAGGTCGGGTTCTCCCGCCCTCAGCAGCACGGCCGTCAGGCGCCCACCGTAAACAGCGCCGGTATCAATATTAAGCCTTCGTCCGCCCTCGGCGCTTTCCGGGAAGCTGTCGCGCGTCGGCGTATGCCCGTGAACCACGCGGCGACGCGACAGTCCGAGCGCCGTCCAGCAGCGCGGGTCCATGAACTCGCGCCGCCTTGTCCAGAGGTGCACTTTCTCCCCGCAATCCGGAAACCGGTCTGGATCAATCCCGGCATGCACGAACACGAGGCCCGCCTCCGCGGCCTCATGCAGCGAGGGTAGCGTCCGCAGCCAGTCCAGATGATCCGCCACCACATGCGCTGGCCGCTCATCATAGCTGGCCAGCGTCTCCTCCCCGCCATTGAATGTCCATTGCCGCCACGCGGACGACTCCGCATCTTCAGCCGCAAAAGCTTCAATCATCATCTGCTCGTGATTTCCGCGCAGCGTCACTGGCCTTGGCGACTGCTCCGCTTCAAAGCCGATCAGATATTCGATCACGCCGCACGAGTCCGGCCCCCGGTCGATCAGGTCGCCAAGGTGCACGAACTGCACGGCCCGCTCCGGAAACGCCGCGCGCGCAAAATTCAGCACCTGCCCGTGCAGGTCCTTCAGCCGTTCCAGCTCGCCGTGAATGTCGCCAATGGCGCAATAGATCGTGTTGCTCATCTCAACCATCTATAGCGTGAAGCGGGCCGAATTCGGGCCAGGCTCAACTGCGCCCGGCGAGGATTCCTGCAAAATCAGCGGGGTCCACATTGCCGCCGGTCACCAGCACGCCCACGCGCTTGCCCTTCAGCGCTGCGGGAAGCCGGTGCAGCGCCGCCGCCAGCGCCGCCGCGCCACCGGGCTCCGACACGATCTTCAAGTGTGCCGACGCCGCGCGGACCGCGCCGCGCACATCATCATCGCTCACGCGCAGCCCGCCCGCAAACAGGCGCTTGCCGATGGCAAAGGTAAGGTTGCCCGGCTGCGATGTCAGGATCGCATCGCAGATCGATCGCGTGCCGGATGCGTTGGCGAGGATCGTGCCCGCCTCCAGCGAGCGCGCCCAGTCGTCATGCGCCTCCGGCTCCGCCGTCCAAATCTGCGTCGCCGGCGAAAGCCGCTCGAAGGCAAGCGCAATCCCCGAAATCAGCCCGCCACCCCCCGTGCAGCAGATCAGCGCATCCAGCGTCTCGTCCGCCGCTTCCATCTGCTGCGCGAATTCCAGCCCCGCCGTGCCCTGCCCGGCAATGATGTGCGGATCGTCATAGCTCGGCACCACCACCGCGCCGCGCTCTGCCGCAATCCGCGCGCTGATCTCCTCTCGGCTCTCGGTGTTGCGGTCGAACAGCACCACCTCGCCACCATCCGCTTTCACGCCGGCCACCTTCACCTTCGGCGCATCCGCCGGCATCACGATCACCGCCGGCATCCCCATCAGCCGCGCCGCGCGCGCCACGCCCTGTGCATGGTTGCCGGAGGAGAACGCCACCACGCCTGCCTTTCGCTGCTCCGGCGTCAGCTGCGCCAGCCGGTTCGTCGCCCCGCGCATCTTGAAGCTGCCGGTCACCTGAAGGCATTCCGCCTTCACAAAAATCCGCGCGCCCGCTTCCGCATCAATCGCGGCATGTGTCAGCACGGGCGTCTCGCGCACATAGCCGCGCACGCGCCCGGCGGCGGCGCGCACATCCTCAAATCCGGGAAGGGAAATCGTCTGGGTCATGGGAGGCCAGATACGCCCGCCGGCCTGGCTGCACAATGCCGATTAGACGGCTGATAAGCTGGATATCGCCTGCATGACGCGGTCGCGCTCGTCGCTTGAGAGTGGCGAAATCGGAAGCGGGGGATGACCTGCGTACAGACCTTTGAGATTTGCGATCGCATAGACGACACGCAGTGTTCCCAGGGAGCTGCACAGGTCCCAAAGCGGTTCAAACACCGAGTTGATACGCTCCACTTCAGCAAGATCGCGCGCCTGCGCCGCCCGGCACAATTTCAATGTCGGCTCCGGCAACACGCCGCCCATTCCGCTATACCAGGCGTCCCCCCCCGCTGCGACAGCGTCAGCCGAGCGCCGGTCCCAGCTGTAGCCGATCCTGAAATCAACCGGCACGCGCGGCCGCAACCGGTCGAGTTCAGCCGGGACGTCAGCTTTCTCCGGCGACGGCATTTTGACAGCGTGGATGTTCGGGACATGCGCCAGCCGCGCCAGAAGATCGTCACTGAAGGTGAAGTGCGTCGCCGTCGGATTGTTATAGATGCAAACCGGCAAGGCCGTCGCGGCCGCGACGGACAGAAAATGCTGATAAACCTCCTCTTGATTGAGTGGGATGTAAGACACGGGCGCCAACAGGACGGCATCCGCTCCGGCATTCTCTGCATCGCGCGTGAGCGCGATGGTGTCGTCCGTGCGAAGCGCGCCAACGCCGACCATGAGAGGTACCGATCCCTTCAGGACCTTCGCGGCAATCTCAACCGCCCGGCGGCGCTCGGCACGGGTCAGATAAACATAGGTGCCGGTGCTTCCCAGCAAGCCGACTGAGTCAACCGCGTTGATGGCAAGCTTTTCCAGGATTCCGGACAGCGCGGTTTCGTCGACCACACCCGAGGCGTCAGATGGCGTGATCGGGAATGCTGAAAATCCGCGAAACAGAGTCATATGGAGTTACCTTTTTGAGCCGTGTCAGATAACACGAGGGTCGCTTTGGCCTACAACTTTTTGCCTGAGCCAGCGCCCAACGTTACTCCCGGCATTCCCCCAACCTGATCGCAAAAAAAGCGGCCACCCTTTCGGATGGCCGCAGGACTTGTGTCATGTTGTGTGGACGAAAAGCGGCCGATCAGGCAGCGGCGCTCATGTCTTCCGACGCGTCGTACAGTTCGCCGTGGATCACGTCATTCGGTTCTGCGGCGAGGCGGGCCAGGATGTCCTTGCCTTCGGCTTCGCCTTCGGCGTCTTCCCATTCCATGTTGGCGGCTTCCACCATCCACTCGATCTCGACGAGAGCATAGCCCTGCTCTTCGAAGTCGGCTTCGATCTTTGCGACCGCTTCGTCGTCATTGGCGCCGTTGACGCCGACCACCATGAAAGCCCGCTCCATGCCGGCGAGCGCGCCGTCGCTGCCCTCACCGCAGAGCACTTCGCACGAAACGAGATAGGAAATTTGCGACATGATCTTTCTCCATAGATGTCCGCAAGGACGTCAGCTTCCCAGCCGACGGCAAAAGTCGCAGGAAGCGGCATAGCCAGAGAGAACCGGCCAAGCGTTTCCCGCCAGACCACCCGTTTCCGCATGCTTCTTGCTGGAGATGAAATTTGCAGAAGTCTCTTAAGGAGCCGCTAACTCCTTAAGGTCCGGCACCGCGTTTTCGGGCGAATCCGGACCAAAAGTATTAACAACGGTGTTTTTTGTTTCGGACGGAACGCTATTCGCTAGAGCTTGCTGGCAGCCTGCTTCACCAGGTCCCGCGCAAAAGCTGCGGTATCCGGATTGTCCAGCGCATGGGCCAGCACCGCCTCGAAGTACCCGGTCTTGTTGCCGCAATCGTGGACCGAGCCTTCGAACTCGTAGGCATAGAAGTCCTGCAGCTCCATCAGCCGCGCCATCGCGTCAGTCAGCTGTATCTCGCCGCCGGCGCCCGCACCCTGCTTGGCCAGCAAGTCGAAGATTTCCGGTTGAAGGATGTAGCGGCCGGTGATCGCGAGGTTCGACGGCGCGCTCTCGCGCGGCGGTTTCTCGACCATGCCGGACATCGCAATCAGGCGGCCATCGCGCGACTTCGGCGCAATCACGCCGTACGACGACACGCGCTCCACCGGCACCGGGTCCACGGCGATGATATTGCCGCCCACCTTGTCGAACGCATCGACCATCTGTTTCAGGCTCGAGGGCTTGCCCTTCACGATCACGTCGGGCAGCAGCACCGCAAACGGCTCATGGCCGATCACATCGCGGGCGCACCAGACCGCATGGCCGAGGCCCAGGGGCGCCTGCTGGCGCACGAAGCTGGATGAGCCCGCCGGCAAGCGCGAGGATTCAACTGCTGCCAGGATGTCAGTCTTGTTCTTGGCCTTCAGTTGCGCTTCCAGCTCATACGCATGGTCGAAATAGTCCTCGATGGCGCCCTTGCTGCGGCCGGTCACGAAAACAATGTGCTCGATACCGGCCTCAAGGGCCTCGTCCACCACGTACTGGATCACCGGCCGGTCAACGACCGGCAACAATTCCTTCGGGATGGCCTTGGTTGCCGGCAGTACTCGTGTGCCAAGCCCGGCCACCGGAAGGACGGCTTTCCTGATACGCATTGAAATGCTCCTGAAATTGGTTGGCCCGCTGGGGGGCCTCTTAACGCTAAAGCAAATCGCCTGCCACCCGGCGGATCAGACGCCTGCGTTAAGCATGAGACCGGCAAACCAGAGCGCCAGAAGGGTTGTCAGCACGAGGCCCGCCGAATGCCAGGTCCAGCTGCTCGTCGGAGCACCGGTGAGTTCCTTGACCAGCCGCGCCTGCAGGGCACGCGCGGGCGAAGGATGCGCAGCCGTAGCCGCCGCAGCCGTCGTAACGGTTGTTTCAGCTGCTTTCGGCTCGGCGGGACTGCCGCCTTCGCTGGGTTTCGGGTTGGCCTGCATCTCGGTAAAACCTTGGGCTAAACCCCTTCCCTAGCCCAGCCATTCCTAAACCTTGCCTAACGCGGGCTAGGAATTAATGCCCCGTCCGGCCCGCGTGAAACCCCGAACACCCGTTCGATCACGTCCTGGGACAAGGGCGTGCCGGGCGGCCCGTCCGCCACCACCCGCCCGGCATCCATCACGATGACCCGCTCGCAATACCGGCCCGCCAGCTGCAGGTCATGCAGCACAACCAGCACAGTTCGCCCGCTCGCCGCCTCCGCAGCCAGCGTCTCCATGAGGGATAACTGGTGCGCGATATCCAGCGCCGCGCAGGGCTCGTCCAGCAGCAGCACCGGCGCCGGGCTCGCCAGCAGCCGCGCCAGGTGCACCCGCGCCTGCTCCCCGCCGGACAGCGCCTGAAACGCACGGCCCGCCAGATGCGCGGCATCCGCCTTCTCCAGCGCCCCGTCCACCGCCGCACGGCCCTCGGCGCCCATCCGGTCATAGGCCTCCGGCGCCTCGGCAAACCGGCCGAGCGCGACGACATCCTCAACCCGCAGGTTCCAGGCCACCGGCCGGGCCTGTGGCAACCAGGCCAGCTTGCGCGCCCGTGCGAGTGCGTTGAGCCCCGCTGCGTCCTCGCCCCCGATCAGAACTTTGCCCGCCTCAACCGCCGCGACGCCCGCCATTGCCCTCAGCGCCGTGCTCTTGCCCGCACCGTTAGGCCCGGTCAGCGCCGCAAACGTACCCAACGCCAGCGTGAAGGACACGTCCTCCACCACCCGGCGACCGCCCAGCGAAACCGACAATCTGTCTACGGAGATCATGGCGACGATCTCCCCAGCCGTGCTGCAATCCAGATGAACACCGGACCACCCACGAGTGCCGCCGCCACGCCGAGCTTCAGTTCCTGCTGGAAGGGCAGGACGCGGATCGCGATATCCGCCGCCAGCAGGATGATCCCCGCAAAAAGCGCGGACGGCACCAGCAGCCCCTGCGGATCATGCCGCACGAAGGGGCGCATCACATGCGGCGCCACGATGCCGACAAAGCCGATCGTGCCCGCCGTCGCGACGCCCGCACCGGCCAGCAGGGACGTGCCACCGATGACCAGGAGGCGCGTCCGCTTCGGGTCCGCCCCCAGGCTGGCCGCCGTCTCCTCACCGAGGCTTAGCGCGCGCAGTCCCGGCCCCGCCATCAGCACCAGCGCCGCGCCGATCACCAGCGCCGGCGCCGGCAGCACAAGATCCGACCACGAACGGTTCGTCACCGAGCCCATCATCCAGTTCACAAGGTCGGACAGGCTGTATGGGTTCGGCGCCATGTTCAGCGCCAGCGACATCAGCGCGCCCGCAAAGCTCGAAAGGCCAATGCCGATCAACAGCAGCGTCACGCTGCCCGCCCCCCGCATTGCCGCCGCCGCCAGAAGGACGGTCGCAGCACCCGCACCGAGGATCGCCGCCACCGGCACCGAAAAACTACTCACCGCCGAAAATCCGAAGAAAATCGCGATCACCGCGCCCAGCGCCGAGAAGGCCGAAACCCCCAGCACGCCCGGCTCCGCCAGCGGGTTCTGCAAAAGGCCCTGCAACCCTGCCCCCGCCAGCCCCAGCGCCGCGCCTACAGCAAACGCCGCCGCCGCACGCGGCAAACGGATTTCCCAGACGATCGCGCGCACGCCCGCATCGCCCTGCCCCGCCAGTGCCGCAAGGCTTTCCGCCAGCGAAATCGGCGCCGTGCCGACCAGTGCGGAGCCCGCAAACAGCACAGCGGCCGTCAGCACAAGGAGGATCACGAGCCGGTTCATTTCAGCGCCTGCGCAATCGCCTGCGCCTCGTCGGCGACCAGCCAGGCCGGACACGACACCCGTGACTCGTCCATTTCGATCACCTGGGCGCCGGCCATCATCCGCTGCATCACAGGGTGGCGCGAGACAGACCACCGGTCCGTCGCATCATCATCAAAGCCGAAAAACGCCGTCAGCATCAGCGAGGGCGGCGCCAGCACCAGCTGCTCGAGCGGCAGGTCCGTCCAGCCCTCGCGCGGATTGGCATTGGCAAGGCCCGCGCGCTCCATGATCGCGTCGATCATCGTGCCCTTGCCCGCGCTCACGCCGCCCGGCGTCACGTACAGCGCCGCGCGCCCCGTCTGCGGCGCCGGCGCCGGCATCGCCGCAATCAGCGCCTCGGCCCGCTCGCTCTGCCCGAGCTCGGCCGCCACGGCGCGCAGCACACCCTCCGTGCCCTGTACATCCTCCGCATAGCCCAGCTGCACCGTGCGGATGCCGAACCGTTCATAGAATTGCAGCGCCCGTGTATCACCGCCAAAACTGCGCACCACGATGTCCGGTTTCAGCGCAATCACGTCTTCCGCCGCCGCGCGCACCTTCGGCAGTCCTGCTGCCTTGTCCCGCAAATGGCTGAACTGTCGCTCGGCATCCTTCGATACGGCGAGGATCTGTTCCCGGTCGGCCAGCGCCAGCACGAACTGGTCCGCGCAATAATCCAATGAGACAACAGAAGGACGGGCCGGCTCCGCTCCCGCGAAACCGGCCAGACCCCAGATCAGAAAGGCTACAAAGCCTGTTCTCACCTCAGCTTCAGCCCCACAAATACGGCGGCACCCGGCCCGTTATAGCCGAACACATCGGTCGCCGTCTCGTCCAGAAGGTTCTCCCCGCGGAGGGTCACCGCAATACGGTCCGTGACCGGATATTCGGCGGTAAGCGTTGCAAGCGTGTACGCGTCCAGCGCTACGAGACGCGAAGGAAACGGCCCGAAATCGAAGTCCCCCTGCTCGCCCACATGGTCGAGCGCGAGACCAAGCCGGAGACCGTCCTCTTGCACCTGCCAGTCCGCCGACAGCGACGCCGTCATGTCCGGCACGCGGATCTCGTCATCGCCCGCATCGTTCTGCGAGTCGAAGAACGTCGCCTGCCCGGCCAGCGACAGGTTCGCCAGCACATCCCAGCGCGCCGCCAGTTCCACGCCGCTCCGGTCACTCTTGCCCGCGCGGTTCAGCGCCGTCGACGAGAAGCCGATGAACGCCGTGTAGATCTCGTTTTCAAGGTTCGCGTCGAAATAGGTCGCCGACCAGCTGATATCGCCGGTCTCCTGCTCCCAGCCGATTTCCCAGCTCTCGGATTCTTCCGGCTTCAGGTCCGGATTGCCGATGAAGCTGCCGGTGAAAAAGCCATAAAGCTCCGTGAACGTTGGATTCTTGATGCCCGTCCCGATCGAGCCGCGCAGGCGTCCGCCCACACCGTCCACCGCATAACCTGCACCAATGCGCCAGGTCGTAGCATCCTCGAACCGGCCTTTGTTGTCGTCATGGCGCACGGATGCGGCCAGATCGAGCGCTCCAGCCGCCAGCCGGTACTCGCCCGCATAGGACAGCGACTCGAATGTCTCGTCCGCGTTCGTTGCCCCGCCGAACTGCACGTCCGAGCGGTCATAGGTCTCGCGCTCATAGTCCACGAGACCGGTCACGGTATGCGCGCCACTCGTATAGCTCGGCGACCAGCTCGCTTTCGTGCGTTGACCTTTGGCCGTATCCGTGATCGCGCCGTCTGCGAAATTGTCCCGGTCCACTTCATTGAAGCTCGCGCGCACCACATGGTCCAGCGGCCCCAACGTACCGGTCAGCGCCGCACCTACCAGCCGCTGCTCCGCTTCGGTGCGCCGGTCTTCGTCGTTCAGCAGGCCGTCAAAGTCCGTATCCGAGTCAAACTCTGAGTCCGCTTTGCGCGCGAGGCCAATCAGCGACAGCGACCAGTCCGCACCCAGAGCAAACGTGCCGGTCAGAAGGCCGTTCAGCGCTTCCGAGCCGTCCTTCTCGCCCCCCGTGCCGGACGCGTCCACCCCGTCGGTCGTTAGGCCCGAGATCGCCGCGCCGAACTGCGCGCCGCTCCAGCCAAGCGCGCCCTGCGCCGTGCCGAAACTGCCGCCTTCGGCAAAGCCGCTGAAGCCTGCCGCCCGCGCCGCCGAGAGCGACACGACGCCGCCAATCGCGTCCGATCCGTGGATCGAGGACGAAGCCCCACGCAGCACTTCAATCTGCCCGACCGGCAAGGCCGTGAGCAGCCCGAAATCCGTGTCGCCATTCACCGGATCGGAAATCTCGATGCCTTCAAACAACACGAGAGTATGGTTCGCCTCGGCCCCGCGGAAACGTACCTGCGTCAGCCCGCCAAGGCTGCCCGAACGCGACACCGCCGCACCTGGCACCGCGCGCAACTGGTCCGCCGGGTTGGGCGACAAGCGCACAGTCAGGTCTTCTTCCGTCAGTACAGAGACAGATGTGGTTGCGCGATCCGCTTCCACGGCGCGCAGCCCGGTGACTTCCACCGGGTCCAGCACGCGCGCTTCTTCTGCCAGGGCAAGGGATGAGTTGAGGGCCAGCGCCGAGGCGCTGAGCATAGTCAGTCTGAGGATCATGTCCACAGCTCCTTCAAATGCCGGGAGCAGCACTCCGCGGCGGGTTCATGACATGTCGCATGAACGGAAGGTCGCCTTCCGCAGCCCAACGCCTGGTCCCGGGCGGGGAGCTAACGACGGCGAGAGGCAGGTCTCCTGGCTCTGCGGATCAGCGTCCTGAAACGGCCTTCCCGGTTGCCCAGTGGCGTTTGGCTTCAGAACTCCCCGCTGACAGTTACGGGCATAGCGCCGGATTCCCACCGGCTTCCCTTTTCACCCGGG
>CAZXQD010000091.1:0-13437 GCA_964643405.1 uncultured Hyphomonas sp.
ACCGGATCGACAACTTCCTCGACTGGCTGCCCTGGAACCACATCTCCGGCTCCAATGTGAACTTCAACGGCGCGCTCTGGAACGGCTCGACCTTCTGGATCGATGGTGGCAAGCCGACGCCCGCGCTCTTCCATGAGACGATCCGCAATATCCGTGACGCTTGCCCGTCCGTGTTCGGAACAGCACCGATCGCGCTCGCCATGCTGGCCGAGGCGATGGAGCAAGACGAGGCCCTCCTGAAAGCCTTCTTCAAGAACATGCGTTCGGTCGGCTATGGCGGCGCCACGCTGTCGGACGACCTTTATGACCGGCTCCAGGCGCTCGCGATCAAGGCCACCGGCCGCCGCATCCCGATCACCACCATGTATGGCGCCACAGAAACGCAGGGCATCACCATCGTGCACTGGGAAGTCGAGCGCGTCGGCCTGATCGGCCTGCCGCTGCCGGGCACCACGCTGAAGCTCGTGCCGAACGGCGAGAAGCTGGAAGTGCGCGTCAAGGGCCCGACCGTCATGCCGGGCTATCACAACGACCCCAAGAAGAATGCAGAAGTGTTCGACGACGAAGGCTTTTATTGCCTCGGCGATGCCGTAAAATTTGTGGACGAAAACGACCCCAACAAGGGCCTCGTGTTCGATGGCCGGGTCGGCGAGGACTTCAAACTGTCCTCGGGCACATGGGTTTCGGTCGGCACACTGCGCCCGGATTTTGTCGCCGCCTGCTCACCACTGATCTTCGACGCCGTGATCTGCGGCCAGGACAAGGATTTTGCCACCGCGCTTGTCTGGCCCTCGCCGGCCGCCGCCGAGCAGTACGTGAAGGCAGCCGGCGATCCGGCCAAGGGCTTCGCTGCCCTCGTCGGCGACCTCACCCGCAAGGCGGCCGTGTTCAACGCCTCCGAACAGGGCTCGTCCCGGCGCATCAAGCGCTTGATGGTGATGACCGAAGCGCCCAGTATTGACGCCGGCGAGATCACCGACAAGGGCTACGTGAACCAGCGCCTCGTCATCAGCCGCCGCGCAAACCTTGTGCAGGCGCTCTATGCCGAGCCGCTTGCACCGGGCGTTATCCAGCTCTGACGAAGGCCGCATTGGCGTAACCCTTGCATCGCCTGCAACCCGCCATCACATGGCCGGAATTGCAGATCAGATGCTGGCGCATGACGTTCGATGATGCCTTCCGCAATTTCCGGGACCGGTTCAGTTTTCCGGAGCTGAAGCCGCTTGACCTGAAACTGCCGGTCGACCGGCTGCGCCGCGAGTTCCTGCGCATCGATTACACCAGTGAGCCGGATGCGCCGGAACTGGCAGATGTCCGTCCAATGATCATTCCCGGTGCTGCAGCGCCAATGAAGGCCCGTCTTTACGTGCCGCTCGGCGCCGGCGTCCCGCCCGGCCCCGGAATCCTCTTCTTCCATGGCGGCGGCTTCGTGCTGGGCGATCTCGACAGCCATGACATGCTGTGCCGCCGCCTCGCCGAAGGCTCGCGCTGCCGGGTTCTGGCCATCGACTATCGCCTGGCGCCAGAGCACTGCTTCCCCAGCGCGCATGACGACGCACTCGCCGCCTGGGCCTGGCTGCAGGAGAAGGGCGCCGCGAAGACTGGCATCGATCCCGCGCGCTGCGCCGTCGCCGGCGACAGCGCGGGCGGCAATCTCGCTGCCTATCTCTGCCAGCAGATGGTGCGCGCCCGGGGCCCGAAACCGGCCTTCCAGCTGCTGCTCTACCCCCTGCTCCAGTTCGCCGACATCCGCTCCAAGAAGATGTCACCGCAGGAAAGCGGCTTCTTCATTTCGGCCAACCTCTTCGAGTTCTTCCGGCGCCACTACCTGCCGGACCTCGCCGCCGCGATGGACCCGCGCATGTCGCCGCTGTTCGCGCCGCCGGAAGAGCTGAAAGCCCTTCCACCCGCTCATATCATCGTCTGCGGCTGGGACCCGCTGCACGACGAAGGCCTCGCCTATGGCGCAAAGCTGCGCGGCCTCGGCGTGCGCGCAACCGAGCGCGAATACACCTCTATGGTGCACGGCTTCCTGAACCTGACGCCTTTCTCCTCCACGGCCCGCCAGGCTGCCCGCGAAGCCGGCGAGATCACCGGCAAAGCCTTGGGCGCGCTCTGATTTCGGCTATCACATGTGCGTGAACTTGCTCTGGCGTGTCGCTACGGCAACACCTCACGAACGATCTGTCGCGCGAGATTCATATTAATATTCAATAAGGGCAAAATTCCTCTATGTCCCATCGCGGGGATCCACCGTCCCCCAGAAAAGACCATCTAGAGGAAGCTCCCAGAAATGAAATTCAACAAGCTGCTCCTGTCGTCGGCTTCGGCGGCACTGATTGCTTTTGCGCCGGCCTTTGCCCAGACCGCAGGCGACGTCGTCACCCAGGAAACCCCCGAACAGACCGCCGAGCGCGAGTCGGCCGTCGACCGTGTCCTTGGCACCGTCACCGTCACGGCAACCAAGAAAGCCGACGTCGAGAACGTCCAGTCTGTCCCGGTTGCGATCACAGCCTTCAACTCCGAAACGCTCGAAGCGCTCCAGGTGCGTGATGTCCAGAGCCTGTCCTACTCTGCGCCGAACATCCAGCTGGAAGACATCGGCACCGCCCGCGGCACCGCCAACTTCTCGATCCGCGGCCTCGGCATCAACTCGTCGATCCCGTCGATCGATCCGACGGTCGGCGTGTTCGTCGATGGCGTTTATCTTGGTGTGAACAACGGCGTCGTGCTCGACCTGTTCGACCTCGACAGCGTTGAAATCCTGCGCGGCCCGCAAGGCCTGCTGTTCGGCCGCAACACCACCGGCGGCGCCGTGCTGATCAACACCGGCAACCCGACCGACACCTTCCAGTACAAGGCGAAGGCAACCTACGAAGGCCCGATCGATTCCGGCCGCGGCGGTCCTTCCTCGACGCTCCAGGCGGGCGTCTCCGGCCCGATCGTTGAAGGCTTGCTGAACGGCAAGCTCGGCGCCTTCTACAACTATGACGAGGGCTACTTCGAGAACAAGTTCAACAACGACAACATCGGCGAAGCCCAGACCTACATCGTGCGCGGCGCGCTCGAATTCACGCCGACCGAAGACCTCTCCTTCCTCGGCAAGATCGAGTCCTTCTCGACCCAGACCGACGGCCCGGCGGCCCGCAACTCCGGCGTCTACGAGCGTGACAGCTTCGACCTCGCCGTCGACAATATCGGCTCCTACAAGAACGACACGCTGTTTGCATCGCTGCGGACCGACTATGATGTGGACTTCGGCAATGGCCGGATCACGAACATCTTCGGTTATCGCGACCTCGACTCGACCTCGAACGGCGATATCGACGCCCTGCCGCTCTTCCTGTTCCATTCGGACACCGAACTCGTCCAGGAGCAGATCTCCAACGAGCTGCGCTATGCCGGCACCTTCGGCAACGCCGAAATCACGACCGGCGTGTTCTACTTCAACCAGGAGATCGGCTACACCGAGCGCCGCCGTCTTCCCACTGTGTCTGCGGCTCAGTTCAACGGCGGCGGCTTCCAGGATCACACCGTTTATGGTGTGTTCGGCCAGCTCGACTATGCGATCACCGACAAGCTCACCGGTATCTTCGGTCTTCGCTACGGCACGGAAGAGAAGACGGTCGACATCACCTATGTCCGTCCGCGTCCGTTCTGCTCGGTCGTTGACCGGAGCTGCCCGGTCACCGGCACCAACCCGTTTGTGCCCGGCGAACCGAACGGCTTCACCGACTCGCAGGAATGGGACAACCTCAATCCGAAGATCGGCTTCCAGTACGCCGCCAACGACCTGATGCAGTTCTACGGCCACTACACGCAGGGTGTCCGTTCGGGCGGCTACAACTTCCGCATCACAAACGCGGCAGCATTTGAAGCTCTCTTCCCGCCGGGCGGCAGCCGTGCCTTCGACGAGGAGAAAGTCGACGCCTACGAACTCGGGTTCAAGTACGAGACCGACGATCGCCGGGGCCAGGTCAACGCGGCGGTGTTCTTCAACGACATCAAGGACATGCAGCGCGAGCTGAACCTGTCCTCGCCGACCTCGGGCGTCGCCCAGACAATCGTCAACACGGCCGATGCCGAAATCCTCGGCTTTGAAGTCGAAGCCCGCTACGCCTTGACGGACAACTTCCTGCTGACCGGTAACGTCGGTCTGATCGACGCGGAATACACCGATGTCATCTTCGACATCTCGGGCAACGGTACGGTGGGTCCGGAAGACCTGTCCCTCGCCCTGCCCCGCGTTCCGGAAGCCACCTATGGCGTCGGCGTCCTCTACGACCTCGACCTCGGCAGCCGCGGCTCGCTGGTCTCGCGCGCGAGCTTCCAGCACCGTGACGAGTTTGCGTATACGGACAATAACTTCGGTTACGTCGATGCCGCAGATCAGGTTGATGCCAACCTCACCTGGAACACCCCGTACGAGGGCTTCTCGATCTCGCTGTTCGGCAAGAACCTCCTCGACGAGGCAGTTGCCGGCGGTGACACGCAGGTGCCCTTCGGTGGTGCGCTGGCCGGCGCCGTGCCGGATGGCCGCAACCTGTCGGACGGCACCAACGACGTGTTCGATCCGAACCCGGCCGCTGGCACATTCCAGCCGCTGCAGCCGGGTCGCACGATCGGCATCGAGTTCACCATCCGCGGCTAGTCATAGCTGTCCTTAATGAGAGGGGGCAGGCCTCGGCCTGCCCCCTTTTTTGTGTTCGCGTGGACGCAAAAAAACGGCCCCCGTTTCCGGGGGCCGCCTGTTTGTTCCGCAGGCTGAGTTATCAGCTGCCGGCGCCGAAGCGCTTGGTGACGCCGATCTTGAACGTGCGCCCGATGGCGTCGCCCGTGAAGGGGTCATAGTTCAGTTCGAGACGGGCGAACGGCGGTTTCGTGTCGAGGATGTTCTCGACAGAGAAGGACACCGTCGTCTCCGCCGGCAGCGACCAGACGATTGTCGAGTCGTAGCTGACGAAGGATTTCACCGTCTGGCCCTGTGGCAGGATGATGCCAGGCGTCGGGAAGTTCAGGTTCGGCGACGTGAACAGCGTGGTGCGCTGGTCTTCATACTCGCCGATGTAACGCGCTGTCAGACGGGCATTGATGTTATCCGTCGATGCGTTGGCATAGGCCTCGAACTTCAGCTCCGGCAGCGGCGTGGCGATGGTCTGGAAGTTCAGGAAGCCGACCGCCGAGAACGGCTGGCCGACCGTCAGGCCCGCCACTTCGACTGCGCCAACATCATACTCCATGACATAGCTGCCGCTGCCACCGATCTCGAGGTCCGCGCCAAAGGCGACGTCTTCGAAGGTGTAGTCGGCCAGCACGTCGATACCCGAGGTCTTGATGTTCGGACCGTTGATGTACGACGTGTTGAGACGCGACACGTTACCGATGCCGCAGACGCCGCCGGTGAACGTGAAGCGGGCTTGCAGCTCTGCAAAGGCGGGGTTGCCGCAATTGACTGCAGAGTTGCCCGGGAACATCGCGGCCACCATGTTGGCGACCGGCTCAACCAAGACGGAATCGTCAAAGTCGAAGTTCCAATAGTCGACCGACACGTTGAGATTGCCGGTCTGGAAGATGCCGCCGATGTTGTAGGTCAGCGCGCTTTCCGGTTTGAGGTTCGGGTTGCCCGCAATGTCGACCGCGCGGAACGTGCCGCCAACGCTTTGCAGCGAAGTCACCGAACCGGTTGCAACCTGCGTCAGGGCCGGGCCACGGAATGTGGTGCCGACCGAGCCGCGAACGGCGAATTGCGGAACAACCTGCCACTTGGCAGAGAGTTTCGGGTCGAAGGTCGAGCCGATATCGCCGCCGTAATCTTCATAACGCGCCGCAAGCGAGGCGTTGAAGTTGTCCGTGAACGGAAGGCTGAGCTCGCCGAACAGGGCAACGACGTCCTGTTTGGCATTGAGCGGGCGCGAACCGGCCAGGAAGCCGAGCGCACCGACCGGCTGGGCGCAGGTCGTTGTTCCCGTTGTCACCGTGGCGATACACGGCGTGACGTTCAGGTTGGCAATGTCATTGAACTGACGATCAAACTCTTCCTCGCGGTACTGACCGCCGAAGGCCCAGCCGATGTCGCCGCCGCCCAGGGAAATCGGCAGTTGGCCGTTGAGGACGCCCTCAAGGACCGTCAGCTTGATTTCCTGTCTGGTGAAGGTGTCCTCAAGGATGAAGTCCAGAACATCCAGCGAGTTTGCAGCCGCCGGGTTGTAGTTCGGGTTGGTCTGACCGGTTACGCGGTTTGTCTGGATCGAGTTCGAGAACGGGTTGAACCAGAGACAGCCATTTAGGCCGGGTGTGTTGGCCGCGACGTTGCAGTTTGCACCGCCAAGACCACGCAGCGCGAGGGCATAGCGGTTCATGACCGTGTCTTCGTTGGTGCGGCGGCCCACCTGGGAGCCGGTGGTGAACGAAGCCGTGTAGTTGATCGCCTCGGTCAGTTCGCCCTTCAGCTCAGCGGAGATCCGGTAGTGTTCATACTCCCGGTAGCTGCGCTCAGAGCCACGTCCGCCTGCGAGATCATTACCGCCAAAGCCCAGAGGCCGGGTTGCAAGCAGGAAGGCGCCCGCGGTCGTGCCGGTATTCACAATACCGGGGTTTTGCGCGATCAGCGTCTGGAAGCCCGGGTTGTTCACCGGAACAAAGAACCGCCCGAACGCGGCTGGCGCGGCATCAGGAACACCGGATGCATCGCTGGTCGGGCTGCTGGCGCCTCCCACTGGCGGGAATGACGGCGAGAACGCAATCTGAGGAACTTCCGTGGCCGAGTAGAACGCCTGGACCGACAGGTTATGTTTCTCAGACAGGTCGAAGTCCGCCTTGCCGAGAATCTGATAACGGTTCTCTTTCTCGACGATATTGTCGAATGGCGTGAACTGGAAACCGCAGACCGGTGTCGTGCCGGAAACCAGCGGTGTGCCCGCAAAAGTTCCGCATGCCGGGTCTCTGGTCGCACCACCGGTGGGCGCAAAACCGGCAGATACCGGCAGGAACGCGCCCGGGTTACCGACCAGCGACCAGCCACCCTGCGGGTTGCCGAGGAAGTCGCGGATCGCCCAGTCGCGCTCGGTCGAAGCGAGTTCGGAGCGGTGCTGATAGCCCGCCGCGAGCATGAAATCACCGAAGTCCGTATCGATGCCAGCCACCGCGTTCAGCGTGTAGTCGCCATCTGATCCGTCCACGAACTTGTAGTCACCGCCGACTTCGAAGCCTTCATAGTTCTCGCGGGTGATGAAGTTCACAACGCCGGCCACGGCGTCAGAGCCGTAAGTTGCGGCGGCGCCGTCCTTCAGGATCTCGATCCGGCCAACGGCTGCCAGCGGCAGGATGTTGGTATCCACCGAGCCGTTACCGGCGAAAGCGAACGGGTTGGGCGCAAGGCGCTTGCCGTCCAGCAGCACGAGCGTCCGCGAGGCACCAAGGCCGCGCAGGTTGACCGTGCCTGAGCCTTCAGAGCCCTGTGCGCGTCCGTCGAACTGGTTGGTGTCACCCAGAACGCCGCTCGACACAGGCAGCGACTTGATCATGTCCAGCGCCGACGGGTTACCTTGCAGGCGCAGGTCCTCGGCGGTCAGCACGTCCACGGGCAGCGCAGCATCTTCCGGCGTGCCCTGGATCAGCGAGCCGGTAACCGTGACGGTCCCAAGCTTGCGTTCGCTGTCATCCTCCTGGGCATGAGCAGCCATTGTGCTGCCCAGCGCAATGGCGGATGCATAAAACAACATTCCCTTGAAAGTTTTCATTCGTTTCCTCCCGAAACTGTTACGGTCTCCCGCAAGCTTTTGCCGCTTGTCATGTTTTTGACCGAAGACCACCTTATGCAGAGGTTACGCGGCGCAAAGGGGCGTTCTGTGCTGCACCGCTGCATGCCTTTTCAGAACGGAAGGCCTGTAACACCCTCATTTCTGAAAGGCGAATTCCGTTGGATAGTGCTGAAAATACTGTAAAGTACAAATCTGGAACTGACATCGCGCCGTTCCTCGGCATCGCCTCCATTTTTTCGGACCCTGTCGTTGCGTCACGCTTTCCCGAAACAGTGTTGCGCTGGCGCAACCAGCGATGGGCCAAGGCCGTCGGGCTGGGCGATCTGGGCGACAGCGACTGGATTCGCCACTTCGGAAGGTTCGATCCCCTGCCGGGCAACCTGCCCCAGCCGCTGGCAATGCGCTATCACGGCCACCAGTTCGGCACCTACAATCCCGACCTTGGCGATGGCCGCGGCTTCCTCTTTGCCCAGCTGCGCGACCCTGCCGGACGCCTCCTGGACCTCGGCACCAAAGGCTCCGGCCAGACCCCCTGGTCCCGCCGCGGTGATGGCAAGCTGACTCTGAAAGGCGGCGTACGCGAGATCCTTGCGGCAACCTATCTGGAGGCGCTCGGCGTCAACACGTCGAAGGCCTTCAGCCTGATCGAGACCGGCGAGGCGCTGGAGCGGGGTGATGAACCCTCTCCCACCCGCTCCTCGGTTCTGGTGCGCCTCTCCCATAGCCATGTCCGATTCGGAACGTTCCAGCGCTGCGCCTATCTGGACGACCGCGAAGCCATGGCAAAACTGGTCGATTATTGCGTCGCCGAGTTCCATCCGCAGGCCGACGATCCTGACATGTCCCGCAAGGCCTGCGCCCTGCTCGAGTGTATCGCAGTCGCGACCGGCAGGATGATCGGCCAGTGGATGGCGGCCGGCTTCGTGCACGGCGTGATGAACACCGACAATTTCAACATCACGGGCGAGACTTTCGATTTCGGCCCCTGGCGCTTCATGGCGACCTCGGACCCGAACTTCACTGCCGCCTATTTCGACCAGAACGGCCTCTACCGTTTCGGCCGCCAGCCCGTGCAGGGCGGCTGGGCGCTGCAACAGCTCGCCTCGGCCCTTCTTCTGTTGGCAGAGGCCGAAGACCTCGCCCCGGCGCTCGCGCCCTACGAAGCGGCCTACCGGGACAGTTTCGCCGCCCATACCCATGCCTTGCTCGGCATTGCCCCGACCGGCGATGTGCAACAGGACATCGGACTCCTGCAAGCCTTCTATGGCTGGATGACCGAGAGCGGCGCCGGCTGGCCGCAGACATTCTTCGACTGGTTCGGCGGCCCGGCGAGCGAGCAGCGCGCCAGTGCCTCACCACAGGCGAACCTCTATGCCCATCCCTCGTTCGAGCCGGTACGCGCGGCGATCATGGCGCGCGCCCCGGAACGTCCGGAGCGCCTCGCGCATCCCTATTTCCAGAAGCCTGCCCCGGTAAGTCTCGTCATTGAAGAGGTCGAAGCCTTGTGGGCGCCGATTGCGGACCGCGATGACTGGTCAGCGTGCATCGCGAAGACTGATCATATCGAAGAGGCCCGGCTCGCCTACGGTTTTTGACGCGGCGGAAAGCTTGATCTAGATGCCCTGAGCAGGCCACTAGCCGCGAGTGTTCCCCTGCCTCCCGAGGAGACCCGAGTCCATGACCGACGCCCCCCGCACCGGCCCGCTTGCGGGTGTCCGCATCATCGACATGAGCACCGTGGTGCTGGGGCCTTTCGCGACGATGATCCTTGCTGATCTCGGCGCCGAGGTCATCAAGATAGAGCCGCCCGGCAAGGGCGACACGATGCGCTATGCCGGCGCCTCGCCGACCGGAGACCTTGGCCCGATCTACATGGCGCTGAACCGCAACAAGCGCTCGATGACGCTCGATGCCAAGACACCCGAAGGCAAGGCAGCACTGACGGAGCTTCTGAAGACCGCCGACGTGTTCTTCCACAATGTCCGCCTCGCCGGCATGGAACGCCTCGGCTTCGGCTACGAGCAGGTCAAGGCGCTGAAGAACGATATCGTCTACATCCACTGCGCCGGCTTTGGAAAAGGTGGTCCGTACACGCACCGTCAGGCCTATGACGACCTGATCCAGGGCGCCTCGGGCTTTGCCGACCTCAACGCCATCCGCTCCGGCGGCCGCCCGGAATACGCACCGTCGCTGGTCGCCGACAAGACGGCAGGCCTCTTCGCCACCTATGCGACGCTGGCCGCCCTTTTCCACAAGGCGACGACTGGAAAAGGCCAGTTCGTGCAGGTGCCGATGCTGGAATGCTTCACCTTCTTCAACATGGTGGAGAACCTCTATGGCGAGACCTACCTGCCCGGCAATGGCAAGCTCGCCTATACCCGCTCAGTCAACCCGAACCGGCGCCCCTACCCCACGACCGATGGCTATATCGGCCTTGTTCCGTACTCGGACCAGCAGTGGGAAACCTTCTTCCAGATCGGCGGGATTCCCGACGTGTTCAAGGATCCGCGCTTCTCCACCTATGCCGCGCGTACCGAGAATACCGGCGCACTTTATGCCCTGATCGAGGACGTGACGGCCACACGCTCGACCGACGAATGGCTGGAGCTACTGGACAAGGCGAACATTCCGGCGATGCGTTACAACACGCTGGCTGAAGTGCTGACCGATGCCCACCTCGTCGCCACCGGATTTTTCCAGGAGGCCGAGCATCCCGAGGCAGGACGCTACCGCACCATGCGCCACCCGGTCGACTTCGCCAGCACGCCCGCAGGCAGCCAGCACCTGCCTCCACCGAGGCTGGGCGCCGATACGGAAACGATCCTGGAGAGTTTGGGGTTGGGCGTCTGACGCCGCTCCACACATTCAATCCTGCGCGATCGCGCAGTTTCCGTAGTCTGTGTAATCCGCGTCGCGCGCCCAGCCGCTTGTGCCATCAGCCCGCACAAATTCCTGCCAGTAACCCTCCCTGGGATCGGCCGGTTCTTCTGTCTCTTCCCACTGCACTTTGGGATAGTCGTACTCGGCCGACGTATAGCCCCCGCGCCACCACGCGAGGTAGGCGCCCTCGCCCTGATAGGCGAGACTATAGATGACATCACCCGCCGAATACCCGTAGCCGGACTCGGTGACCACACCGCGCGTCGGGGTCGACAGCAACTTGTAGCTCTTGCGCCCCACACATTCCGTAGCCGGAACAGTCCCGATCAGTTCGGAACGCGTGTCCGGCTGCAGGTAGATCGGTGTCGCATTCGTCAACCGCATCGGAACCGGCTGGCAATCCTCGAAGCAGGACTCGCTGGTCATCTCGCCGAAACCTTCATACAGGTCTTCAGGTGGCGGGATGCTGGCGCCGAGTTCGGGGTTGGCCAGCCGCTCGCTCCAGGGCAGCGGCGGCTCGTCCGGCCCCAAGGCCCATTTGAAGCATAGCCCGGTGTTCTCGCCGTCCTCTGCTTCATCGCAGATCCTCGTGCGGTAGCACTCCGTCTCATCCAGATAGTCCGGTTGCCAAGCTTGCTCGCCTACCAGCGGCGAACTCAGGTAACACTTCGGCCCCGCCTTCTCTGTTCCTGCCAGCGGCGGCGCCGGTTCTGCCGGCGCGTCGCCTCGCACCGCGCAGGACGAAAGGCCAGTGGCCAGGAAAAGGGCTGCGGACAATCTGACTGACAGTGCGTGAAGTTTGCTCACTGCGATTCCCCCCTCGGTACAGGCAGCGCCTTATTCACCGACGTGTCGGGTCAATTGTCAATCTGCCAGCCTTCAAGGCTCCGGGCGGCTATAGTGTGCGGGCCTGATCACTTCCATCAGACGCTCGGGAGCCTTGATCGGACCGAAGCCAATGCCGGCGTAGACGCCGTGGGCATCTCCCGTTCCCAGCATCCAGCGGCGGACAGTCGCCATGTCCGGGTGCTCCATCAGCGTACGGACAAGACCCCGGCCCAGACCCCTGCCGCGATGATCCGGCGCAATGATCACGTCGCATAGCCAGGCGAACACGGCCCGGTCCGTCACGGCGCGGGCGAAGCCGATCAGCGCGCCAGCCTCATCCCGCGCGATCGCGCACATCGAGTTGGCGGCGGCACGCGATACCGTTTCCCGCGGGATGCCGGGGGACCAGTAGGTCTCGCGCAGCAGTGGGTGGAGGATGTCGAGGTCGGCTTCAGTGGGTTGTTCGACGCGGATCATTCGGCGCCTCGTTCAGGAGTGATCAGACCGGCAGCTTGCCAAGCCTGGCGACACGCCGGGCATGGCGGTCGCCGCCAAAGGGCGTCGTCAGGAACGCGGCGACGCAGGCCTTGGCCATCTCTATGCCGATGACGCGGGCACCCATGGCGAGGATGTTGGCGTCATTGTGCTCGCGCGAAAGGGTGGCCGAGAGCGGCTCCGATACAAGGGCGCAGCGTACGTCCGGGTTGCGGTTGACGGCGATGGATATGCCGATGCCTGTGCCGCAGAGGGCGATGCCGCGCTCTGCGTTTCCTGCAGCAACATGGGCCGCAAGCTTGTAGCCATAGTCCGGATAGTCGACGCTCGCCTCACCATCCGTACCCAGATCTTCGACTTCATGCCCCTGCCCGCGTAGCCAGTCTGCGAGCGCGGCTTTCATGGCAATGGCAGCGTGGTCGGAAGCAATGGCGATGCGCATGGACATTCCTCAGTATCAGCGATCAGCCCGCGAGACGGGCCATTTCCTCGTCGGAGAGTTCCGAATTGTCATAGACGTTCTGCACATCATCCAGTTCATCGAGGACATCGAGCAGCTTCATCAGCGCATCCGCATTGTCGCCCGAGACCGGCACCGTGACTTTCGGCTTCCACATGATCTTGGCCGAGACCGGCTCCACCTTGCTGCCGAACGCATCGGCGAGCGCGGCGCTGACGGCGGCAAAGTCTTCCCGGGCCGTATAAATCCAGTGGCCTTCCTCATCAGACTCCACATCCTGCGCGCCGGCCATGATGGCGGCTTCCATCACTTCGTCCGCCGTACCGGCGCTGACCGGATATTCGATCTCGCCCAGCTGATCGAAATTGAACGAGACGGAGCCCGTCGTGCCCAGGGCGCCGCCGCTCTTCGTGAAGGCGGAGCGCACATCGGTGGCGGTGCGGTTCTTGTTATCGGTGGACGCCTCGATGATGATGCCGACGCCGCCCGGGCCGACGCCCTCATAGCGGATGTCGGCATAGTCGGCGCCGCCGCCGGACTGGCCCTTGTCGATGGCGCGCTGGATATTGTCCTTCGGGACCGAAGCACCTTTGGCGTTCTGGATGGCCAGACGCAGGCGCGGGTTCATGTTCGGGTCCGGCCCGCCCATCTTGGCCGCGATCGTCAATTCCTTGGACAGGCGCGAGAAAAGTACCGCGCGCTTCTTGTCCTGCTTGCCCTTGCGGTGCTGGATGTTCGCCCATTTGCTATGGCCGGCCATGGCGTGACCCTCTTGGTTCTGTTCAGGTTTTAAGCTTTGGCGGGCTCTCTAACGCAGCGCCGTTGGGATGGGAAGCGCTTGTGTCCCGAGGGGCGGGTATTGCGCAAGGACGGGGCGGATCTGGCGCAAGCGACTGATCAGGCTGGGATTTGTCTGTTTCTGCTGTAGGAACAGGCACGGATTTTTGCGTCCCGGGAGGGCCTCATTCCGTTACAAGCGGCGCACTTCGAATGTCGATTCCTTCTCATCCATTC
>CAZXQD010000092.1:0-13038 GCA_964643405.1 uncultured Hyphomonas sp.
TGGTTGTCGAACTTCCAGGAATAGGTGCTGTCCTCGTTCTGGCTGATCCCGTGGATCGTCAGGTGGCGCGCCTGCGCGTCCGAGAGATACCCGTTCTCTTCCTTCATGCGTTGGTAGGCTTCTTCCAGCGTCGCATACTTCTTCGGGCTACGCCCGGCAGCCGCGCGCTTCGCGTCGATCCAGTTACGCATGCGCTGCGCAATTGGCTCGGCCATGCGTTCCTTCAGCATTTTAGGCGAAGGCCCCAGTCCTTCGATGGCAACGACCTTGCGTACATTCTCCGGATAGATGCCAGCGTAGCGCAGCGAGATATTGCCGCCATAGGAATGTGCAACAATCGTCAGCGGCGCGAGCTTTTTCTGGTGGATCAGCTGCGCGAGATCATACACGCACGAGCGCACCGAGTAGTCGCCGTCCGACGACCAGCCGCTATCGCCATGCCCGCGCAGATCCGGCGCTATGACGTGCCAGTCATGGCGCAGCTCTTCGGCCACCCAATCCCAGCTGCGGCAATGGTCCCGCCCGCCATGCAGGAGAATCAGGGGCGGCGCGTCCGGATTGCCCCAATCGACATAATGCAGGCGAAGGCGCTGCGAAATGTAACTGTGTGATGTCGGTCCAGTGATCATACTGCTGAAATAGACCGTGCCCCGCCCTAGCGTCCAGCCCAAGTCCGGCCATCTGCCGCGGGGACACCTCCTTTGAACCCGTTGCGTCCTCGGGGAAGCGCGGTAGGTTCAAGCAACAAATCGCCCGGCAATGCGCCGGAAGCGGCATTTCCTGGGGAGGAAATCATGTATCGAACTCTCGCAATCGCCCTTGCTGCGTCTGCTTGCGCCGCGTGCACCAACACGGTCGCACCTGTTCAGCGGTCCACCAGCGAAGCAACGCCGGCCACTCTTGCTGCGAATGAAGCTTTCTCCGCCAGCCTGCCTTGGAACGACACCAGCGAAAATGCACTCGCCAGCCGCGGCTTTATCGCGACACTCGCCGACCCGAAAATCAAGGCCGCAGATGGCCGCGTCGTCTTTGATGCCAGCGCGTATGACTTTGCGGACGGCGAAGCCGCCGACACAATGAACCCCAGCCTCTGGCGTCACCTTGGCCTGCTCAACAATCACGGCCTCTTTGAAGTCACCCCCGGCCTCTGGCAGGTTCGCGGCCTCGACATTTCGGTGATGAGCGTGATCGCCACCGAAACCGGCTACATCATCGTAGACCCGCTCACCGCCACCGAAACAGCCTCCGCCGCTATGTCGCTCGTTCGCCAGCATGTCGGTGACAAGCCGATCGTCGCCGTCATTTACACGCACAGCCACGGCGACCATTTCGGAGGCGTCAAAGGTATCGTCAGCGACGCGGACGTCGCCGCCGGCAAGGTCCAGATCATCGCGCCGGAAGGCTTCATGGAGCACGCTGTCAGTGAAAACCTGATCGCTGGTCCTGCAATGAGCCGCCGCGCCAACTATCAATTCGGAACGCGTCTCACGCCCGGACCGGCCGGGCAAGGCGGCGCCGGAATCGGTACGGGCCTGCCGAGCGGATCATTCAGCCTCATCGCGCCCACCATCACAATCACTGAGACCGGCCAGAAGCTCACCATCGACGGAATTGAGATTGAGTTTCAGATTACGCCCGGCACCGAAGCGCCGTCGGAAATGAACTTCTACCTGCCGCACCTTCGCGCGCTTTGCCTTGCGGAAAACGCAAACGCGACGATGCACAACGTGCTGCCGCCACGCGGCGCGCTCGTGCGCGATGCCAAGGCCTGGGCAGATTACCTCACCGAGTCGATCCACCTCTACGGCGACCGAACGGACGTAATGTTCGTTTCACACGGCTGGCCTCGCTGGGGCACGAGCGAAGTTGCAGAGTTCATGGCCTCGCACCGCGACGCCTACAAATACCTGCATGACCAGTCCGTGCGTCTGATGAACAAGGGCTACACCGCCGAGGAGATCGCGGAAGTCATCGCCCTGCCGGACAGCCTCGCCTCCAAATGGTACAATCGCGGCTATTACGGCACGATGGCTCATAACTCGAAGGCCGTGTACCAGCGCTATCTCGGCTGGTACGATGCAAATCCGGCGAACTTGAACCCGTGGCCTCCGGAAGAGGCCGCGAAGCGCTATGTTGCCGCGATGGGCGGGCCCGAAAAAGCGCTGAAGGTCGCGCAGACCGCCTATGCTGAAGGCGACTATCGCTGGGCCGCTGAAGTCGCGAGCCATGTCGTCTTCTCGGACGGAACCAACACCAACGCCCGCGAAGTGCTCGCGCAGGCTTTCGAGCAGATGGGATATCAGGCCGAAGGCTCGCTTTGGCGCAATATGTACCTCACCGGCGCCGCCGAAGCCCGCACTGCGCCGACCGTTGCCGCCGTTACCACGCTCTCGCCCGATGTCGTCTCCGCTATCTCGGTCGAGCAGGTCTTCGACATGCTGGCCATCCGCGTCGATCCTCAGATGGCGGAAGGAAAATCCGTCTCGCTCGCCTTCGACTTCCCGGACCTCGGCGAAACGCGCCTCGTCAGCATCCGCAACTCCGTCCTGATCCATGAGGACGGCAAGGGCCGGACTGCCGCCGCCACACTCCGGATGTCCAAGCCCGCCTTCCTGGGCATGATCTTCGGGGGCCAAAAGCCGGCGGACCTCGTACTGAAGGGCGCGCTTACAATTGAAGGCGATCCCACCGCTGCCACCACGCTACTCGGCGTACTCGACCCGCCGGCTGCACCCGAGCCGTTCCCGATTGTTACACCCTGACGAATCAGCGCGCGGACGAGCACCGCGCGTTGAAGACTGCCACGTCGGTGTTGAACTGCTTCACGGTGCTTTGCAGCGCCAGTTCGTCGCGCGCGAGTTGCTGCCTGGCAGCATCATAAGCTGCGCGCTCACGGTCCGCCGTCGCCGCATGCGCCGCCGAGACAAGCCGGTGGATTTCCGCATCTTCCCAGCGCTCGCCGGCGTCCTCTGCCTGCAGCGCCGACGCATCGCGCCTGGCGGTCAGCTCCGCGATCTCCGCCTCACGCGGCGCAATCGTCGCCTGCATGGCTTTGCACGCCTGGATGTCCGGCTTCCCGTTGGCCAGCGCAGGGTTGGCAATCGACAAGGTGACGAGAGCGGCAAAGAAGGTGTGGCGCAGCATGAGCAATGTTTCTCCGAACACTGCGGCAAATATTCGGCGGCGCCTGAATCCCGGCTGAACAGCTCAGCCCTGCGGCCCGGTCGGCGGCGGCATCCGGCTGCGCCCGGCGGTTACCGCATCGATAATGCCAAACACGGCGGCGAAATCCTTCAGCAACTCCTGCACCCGGTCGGCGCTGTCGAGCGGCTTGAACATCGACCCCGGCTCGAACAGGTTTCCGCCCTGCACGGTGATCAGCATTTCGCCGCCATCGAACGCCGCTTTCAGCTTCCCGCCCCGGAACACGTCTTCGAGATCCACCAGCTTCTGCATCAGGTCCGGCGTCAGCAGGTAGCGGCTCTCTACCTGATCGGTCGTATACACCTCGAAAATCTTCTCGAACTTCGGGTCTTCCAGTCCCGCGCGCTGCATCCCTTTTCCCCCGCCGAAACGGTTGAAGAATCCGGCATCGCGCGTCACCAGCGTGCGGCCATAGAAGGTCTTGTGAAAGTCCAGCCGCAGGCACTGACCCCGGAACACCGTCACCCAGGTCGTCTGTGTACGTCCTTTTGAGTCTGTCGTCGTACGTTTCTCTTCTAAGTGCGCTTCGAACAGTTCGAAGTCGACCACTCCGCGCTGTCCCGTCACAAGGTCTTCATAGCTGGATCGGTCCCAGCCGGGCACGACGCCAACTTCCTTGTGCCGGTAGATCGACTCGCACGTTCCCGGGGCCGCAACGAAGGACAGGTTCAGCTTCCGGGCGATCGGTTCGACAATCAGGCCCTTGGCCTCTTTCGCGAGCCGGTTGATGCCCGTCGCACCCCAGACAATCACGCCGACCCCCGCCAATCCGGACACAATGGCAACCCATGGCGACTTGAACACAACGAACCCGAGAAGGACGCCGGCGACAATGATGATCCCGCCGATCCAGCTTGTCTGGATTGCCCTCGCCGCTGCCGCCACACGCTCGGCTTCGCGCGCCAGAAGGGCCGGGCGGATGTCCTGCTCATAGATACGGTCGAAACCGCGGAATTCTTCCGGCAGGTCATCCAGAGACAGGGAAGGGGGCGCAGAACCCGTTTCGCGGTCGCTCATCGTTGAAATCCATCATTGCTTTCCAGAAGTGTCATAGGCTGCGCCGCTTCCGGCCGGAAGGCCAAAGCCTGCGTGCCCTAGTGAACGGAGCGCGCCTGCGTCTTTTCCTTGGTCGCCAGCGTGAACATCGGCTCTGCCGCCACCGACGGTTTCTCAAGCAGCCGCGCTGCTGCCTTGCCAACGCCCGGCCCGTGCTTGAACCCGTGCCCGGACCCCATCCCCACAAGCAGGGTGTTGGCCCATTGCGGATGCCGGTCGATCAGCAGGTCGCCGTTTGAACTGTTCTCATACTGGCAGACCCGCGTCTCCGACAGCGGCGCATCCTTTAGCGCCGGAAACCGCCGCCCGACATACTCGCGCACCTGTGCCAGCGAGGCAGGCTCCACCAGACGGTCATTCGTATCCGGATCAACAATTGCTCCATGGCTGTCATTGGCCACCTTGAAGCCTCGCCCTTCAAGGTCAGGAAATCCGTACATCACTTGATCTCCGAAGAAATCGATCCAGCCCGGCAGGGCCGGCATGGCGAAGCGTGCATCGCCCGCCGGCGGACGGAAGAAGAATATCTCCTGCTTCGTCACGAACAGCCGCTCGCCGATGACATCAGGGAAGAGCTTGCCCAGCCACGGTCCGCAGGCAAAAACGAACTCATCCGCCTGAAGCGTTTCACCCGCTGCCGTTTGCAGCGCCGCTAACCGGTCCGCGCCCACCGGCGGCAGGATCGCAGCCTTCCTGTAAGTGCCGCCATTGCGAATGAACTGCTCTACCAGCGTCGCCACACTCCGCCGCGCCATCAGGGCCCCGAAATCCGGCTCCAGCAAGCCGAACGCCACGCCGCTCCAGTCAATCTGCGGCCAGCGGTGGCGCAACTCGCCCGTCTCAAGCCGTTCGCTGCGCAGGTTCAGCGCCAGCATCGTCTCATGGCTGCCGGTCGCGTATTCACTTTCCTGGTCATAGAAGGCCAGCACACCGGCATTGTGGAGCAGCGGCAGGTCCTGATCCCGCGACAGCCGTTTCCATTCCTCCAGCGACTCCGCCGCCATCTCCGAATAGCGCCGCGCCGTGCCATACCCGGCCCGCGTCAGCCGGGACTCGCCGCCCGAGGATGCCCGCGCATGCCCCGGCCCCCAGGCATCCACCAACTCCACCTTTCGCCCGGTCCGGCGCAGCATCTCTGCCGTCCACGCCCCGAACACACCCGCGCCGACCACCACAGTATCCGGCGCGCGCGCCGTCGCCGTCGTTGCGCATGACGCCGCCACCGGCATTGCCGCCATCCCGCCCAGTACGAACCGCTTGGTTACTTTCATCCCACGTCCCTCCCTTGCGGGCAGCCTGACTCAAAAGCCAAGGTCAGGGAAGGGCCAGCGGCCGTGTCGGCGGATCAGTTCGGCTCGTCGCCGTAGATCGCGACCATCGAGCCGTTCGCATCGATCATGCCGCGATACATGCCCGCCGAATTGAACGAGAAGCCCGGATTGCCCTCGCCGTCGATCAGGATCACGCCGCCATCGCCGCCGAGCTGCGCCACTTCCGCCAGCGCCGCATCGCCCGCCGCCACAATCGGCTCGCCGAGCAGTTTCACCCGGTCGCAAATCGTCTTGGCGACGCCCACGCGGATGAAGAATTCGCCATGCCCGGTTGCCGATACGGCGCACACGCCATTCTCCGCATAGGTCGCCGCGCCGATCAGCGGCGTATCGCCCACCCGGCCTGCCGCCTTCGCCGTCATGCCACCAGTCGTGGTCGCCGCGGCAAGGTTGCCGTTGACGTCGATGGCGACTGCGCCGACCGTGCCATGCTTGTCAGCCGCCGTGCGCGCTCGCTCCTGCAAGACGCGCTCGAGCGCTTCGCGCCGCCAGTCGGTATCGAAATAGGAATTGTCCACCATCTCGAGGCCCTGCGCCTCGGCAAACGCATCCGCGCCGTCGGCGGCAAACATGACGTGCTCGGACTTGTCCATCACCGCCCGCGCCGCCAGGATCGGATTCTTCACCCGCATCAGGCCCGCCCCTGCACCGGCGTTGCGGGCGCGCCCGTCCATGATCGCGGCGTCCAGTTCATGCCCGCCATCCGCCGTGAACACGGCGCCATAACCGGCATTGAACAGCGGATCGTCCTCCATCACCAGCACCGCCGCCTGCACGGCATCAATTGCTTCACCGCCATCGCGCAGCACTGCCGCCCCCGCTTCCATCGCGCGCTGCAGCGCCGCCTCGAACTCGGCTTCGCGTTCCGGAGTCATGTTCTCGCGCAGGATCACGCCCGCGCCACCATGGATCACCAGGCGCCATTCCGTCGTCTCAGGCATGCTCGCCTCCGGCACAGATGAACACGCAGTCAGCAAAAGGCCCGCAAATGCGACGAACATTGCTGCCCCGCGCCGCATCACGAAATCCCCGCCAGCGAAGCGCGCGCCGCTTTCAGCTTGTCGCGCCGCACCGTCCAGTCCTTCACACGCTCGCGGTTCTCCTCGACAATCTCCTCCGGCGCCCGCGCGACAAAGTCCGCATTCGCCAGTTTCTTCTCGGTCGAGGTGATGTCCTTCTCGAGGGTCCCGATCTCCTTGTCGAGCCGCTTCTGCGCCTCGGCCTTGTCAATCAGATCGCCAATCTTCAGAGCCACCACCGATCCGCCGACGACCGTCGAGATGGACCCTGCGGGCAGCGCGTCTCCGGCGGCCGTGTCGTCCAGCCTCGCCATCCGCCGCAGCACTTCGTCATGCCGCATCAACCGCTGCGCATCGACCGCAGACGGATTGACCAGCGTCAGGGGCACTTTCGCGCCCGCCGGCACGCCCAGGTCATTCCTCAGCGAACGGATTTCCGAGATCATGTCGATCAGCCATTCGATTTCAGCAGTCGCCTCGGCATGCCCGAACTCGGTCAGCTGCGGCCACTTTTGCCGCATCAGGAATCCCTGCTCATGCGCCCGGCCCGGTGCCCGGCGCTCCCACAGCTCTTCAGTGATGAACGGCATGAACGGGTGCAGCAGTTTCAGAGACTCGTCCAGCACATAGCCGCAAACCGCCCGCGTCTCGGCCTTCGCGGCATCGTCCATGCCCATCAGCAGCGGCTTGATCAGCTCCAGGTACCAGTCGCACAGCGTGTTCCAGATGAACTTGTAGACGGCGCCTGCCGCTTCGTTGAACTTGTAATCCTCGATGCCGCGCGTCACATCGGCCACACAATCTGCCAGCTCGCTCAGAATCCACTGGTTCACGGGCAGCTGCGCCGAGCAGGGATCAAGCTCGCCCGGTGCGCCGCACTCGTTCATCTCCGCAAATCGAGCCGCGTTCCAAAGCTTGGTTGCAAAGTTCCGGTTGCTCTCCACTGCCTGTTTGGAAAGGCGGATATTGCGGCCCTGGCCCGCCATCCGGCCAAGCGTGAAACGCAGCGCATCGGCACCGAACTCGTCCACAATCTCCAGCGGGTCCATGGCATTGCCCTTGGACTTGGACATCTTCTGCCCCTTCTCATCGAGGACGAGGGCATGGATGTAAACGTCCTTGAACGGAGCTTCCCTGGTGAACTCAAGGCCCATCATCATCATCCGGGCCACCCAGAAGAAGATGATGTCAAACGCCGTCACCAGCGTCGCCGTCGGATAAAAGGTCTTCAGCGCGTCCGTATTCTCCGGCCACCCCTGCGTCGAGAAGGGCCAAAGAGCGGAGGAGAACCATGTGTCGAGAACGTCTTCATCCTGATACAGGCAGATTGCCGTGTCATGATCGCCAGCGAGCATGGCCGCGCGCGCCGCATCGCGGTCCGCGGCAATTGTCACGGGACGCCGGTAGAACGCCTCGGCCTGTGCGAGCGCATCAGCTTCACTGGCCGCAACGAAGAACTTGCTCTCTGCGTTGCCGGAATGGTCGACCGCAACGCGGTGGCCGCCATTGCCATCCGGCTCGGTCGTCATCGCCGGGCCATACCAGGCCGGGATCCGGTGCCCCCACCAGAGCTGACGGCTTACGCACCAGGGTTGGATATTGTCCATCCAATTGTAATACGTCTTGGTCCAGTTGTCCGGCACGAAACGCGTGCGTCCGTCCTCGACTGCCTTGCGCGCCGGTTTCGCCAGCGTGCCTGCATCAACATACCACTGGTCCGTCATCCAGGGCTCGATCACGACGCCCGACCGGTCGCCGAACGGCTGCTCGATTTTCAGGTCCTCGATCCGCTCCAGCAGTCCAGCCGCCTCGAACGCTTCGACCACTTTCTTGCGCGCTGCAAACCGGTCCAACCCGCGATAATCTGCCGGAATCTGCGCGGAATCTGCATCCTTGCCGTCCACGATCTGCGCGACCGCGTTCAGAATGTTCAGCGGCGTATGCCCCGCGCGCCTGCCCACTTCAAAATCATTGAAGTCATGCGCCGGCGTTATTTTCACCGCGCCCGATCCTTTCTCGGGATTGGCATACTCGTCCGCCACGATAGGCACGCGCCGCCCGACAATCGGCAGCACCACATGCTTGCCGACCAGCGCCGCATAGCGCGCGTCTTCCGGATGCACCGCCACGCCGGTATCGCCCAGCATCGTCTCCGGCCGCGACGTCGCCACCACGATATAGTCGCGCGTCTCCGTCCCGGTGACGTTGCCCTCTTCATCCTTGAGCGGATGATCATAGGTTACGCCGTCTGCCAGCGGATAGCGCAGGTGCCAGTAATGGCCCGCCACTTCCTTGGTCTCGACCTCAAGGTCAGAAATCGCCGTCTGGAAATGCGGGTCCCAGTTCACCAGCCGCTTGTCGCGGTAGATCAGACCCTTCTTGTAGAGATCGACGAACACTTTCGTCACGGCCTTCGACAGGCCCTCATCCATCGTGAACCGCTCGACCGACCAGTCGCACGACGCGCCCAGCCGCTTCAGCTGTCCCTTGATCGAGCCGCCGGATTCCTCCTTCCATGCCCAGACGCGTTTCAGGAACGCCTCACGCCCCATCGCGCGGCGGTCCTGATTGCCTTCCTTTGCGAGCTGGCGCTCGACCACCATCTGCGTCGCAATGCCCGCATGGTCGGTGCCCGGCTGCCAGAGGACATTCTTGCCGCGCATCCGCTCGAACCGGATCAACACATCCTGCAGCGTGTTGTTCAGCGCATGGCCCATGTGCAGCACGCCGGTCACGTTCGGCGGCGGAATCACGATGGAATAGGCCTGCGCGCTGGTGTCGCCGGAGGGCTTGAAGCAACCGGCGTCCTCCCAGGCCTGGTACAGCCGCGTTTCGGCTTCGGCGGGGTCAAATCTCTGGTCAAGCATCGTGGGGGCAGGGTCCGGTGGATAAAGGCACAAAAGAAAAGCGCGCCGGTTAAGGCGCGCCGTTCCCTATATCAAGTTTGGGAAATGAGGCTAGCGCGCCATGCGGGCGATCCGCTGGACTTCGGCTTCTACCTTCTCTTCCACGATATTGGCGAGGTTTGCGTCGAGCCATTCCTTGATCATCGGCTTCAGCATCTCTTTTACGAGACCCTCGATGGTGTTGTCACCGGCGATCTCCATTTTGGAGATCAGCTTGCCGAGAGCGCCGGCGGCGACATCAGCGGTGGTTTCATCGGTCAGGACGGTCTGGGCGTAGCGGGCGCTCGATTGCATGGCGGTCTCCGAAGCAGGGAAATTGGGGCGGGCAGGCGGGGTGCGGGGCACGGCGGCCACGGGGGGCGGAGGCGGTTCAGCTGGGGCAACGCCACCAGCCTGCCGGGCTGAGCCCAGCATTTCTTCAAATGTAAATTCCGGGCCGGTCAGTTTGGGCGAAACCACAGGCGCCGGAGCTGCCTCCTCGACTTCGAACATCGACTGATCGGTCTCGTCGATCAGGTCGCCGGCAACAGCGCCCTCGATATCCTCATAGTCGTTAACGGGTTCGGGCGAGACGCCCCGCACCGCGGCCATGACTGGGCGCGCCGGTGAAGGCTCGTCATCCGATATGATCTTGCGGATCGACGCGAGGATTTCCTCCATCGTCGGTTCTTTATGCGCTTCGTTGGCCATCTTAGCCCCTCGTTACTGGAATCGTTTCCCAGACCTGATGTCAGGCGTAGGCCGAATCCGGTTAACAACCCTTTGACAAAGTTAACGCGTTCGGGGCGCGAACGCCAGCGGCTCAGCCGATGGTGTCCAGTGCACCAATGGCACGCAACAGCTGGTGTGCCGCTACATAGGCGTCCCGCTCGGCGCCGACGAGGGACAGCCGGGCCTCAAACAGCTGCTGTTCCTGGTCCAGCACATCCAGCGTGGTGCGCACGCCCACGGCCAGTTCTTCCTTCGCGCCTTCATAGGCAATCTCGGCCGCCTCGACCTGACGGCGCGACGCTTCGATGGCCCGGTTGGCCGCGCTGTAGCTGTACCAGGCCTGCGCCACCTGTGCCCGAACCTGCGTCTCGAACGCGTCCACTCGGCGGCGGGCCTGCTCGCGCTGGAGCTTGGCGGCATTGATTTGCGCTTTTACGGCACCGCCGGTGAACAGCGGGATCCGGCCCTGCGCCACCGCGGACACGTTCGTGTCCCGGCGGCTGGCATCGCCCCAGGTTTCCTGCACGCCGGCCGTACCCACAACGCTGATCTGCGGGCGACCGTCGGCCCGGGCAGCATCGACGCCTGCGCCTGCAGCTTTCAGGTCTTCACGAGCCGCGAGGATTGAGGGGTTGTTTTCGTTGGCATTTGCAAAGGCTGTTTCGACATCCGCGGGCAGGGGCGGGAGTGGAGGCGGGGCCGCGAGGTCCCCCGGCTTCTGGCCGGTCAGGAACTCGTAGAAGGCCTCGCTGCCTTCGAGTGCTGCTTCCGCGCCCGCCAGTGCAGCCCGCGCCCCTTCGAGCCGGGCCTGTGCCTGCGCCACATCCGTGCGGGTCACAACACCGACCTCAAAGCGGTCCTCGGCTGCGCGAACCTGTTCGCCGGTCACTTCCACATTGTTTTTGCGGATTGCCACGGTCTCCCGGTCGCGGCGCACGTCCACATAAGCTGTGATCACGTCGAGGATCAGGTCCTGCCGGGCGGCGTCAAATGTCTGGTCAGCGGAGCTGATGCCGGCCTTCGCCTGGCGGATGCCGGCGCCGATTCGACCACCGCTGTAGATCGGCTGGATCGCCTGAACCTGCGCGCTGGCAATGGGCCGGTCGCCGGTGCCGAAATTGATCACCGAGTTGGTATCTACGTATTCGTAGCCGCCGCTGCCGGAGACCGTCACCTGCGGCAGGCCCGCCGACCGGGCAAGATCAAGGTTTTCCCGGGCGATGTCCGTCCGGTAGCGCTCGATCTCAAGCTGCGGGTTGGTGGCAAAGGCCGAAGCGACAGCTTCCTGAAGCGTCTCGCCATGCGCGGGGGCCCCGAGAGCAAGCGTGCAGAGGCTGGCCCCGATCAGAAGCGAAAGTCGATGGGCACGCATCACGGAAATCCTTGGCTGGTTCAGGACGATATAGGAGACTCCGCGCCCCAGGTGAACAGTGTTCACCTGCCGGCAGAGTTACCCCCGATGTTCCCTAACAGTCAGAAGCTAAAGGTAGGTTTCCGGTCAAACGCCGCGAATCGGGGCGGGCAGGCATCGAAACCCTCGCGCGCCGCCAGCGTATTGCCTGCCTTTGTAAACACTTTGCCGCGGCCGATTCCGCCGGCGTCAGCCATTACAACAGCGAGGCGGCCGCCCTCGCGAAGCTGCTCTGCCCAGGCTCCCGGCAGCGTTTCCACCATCCCGGCCACATAGATCACGTCAAACGGCGCCTGTTCGGGCAGGCCTTTGGCCAGCGGCCCTTCCACGGGTGCGGCGCGGTCCACGCCGATTGTTGCAAACCGCTGGGACATGGAATCAACGAGTTGTGCCGTTTCTTCCAGCGCGATGACCGTGTCGGCGAGGTGGCTGATCAGCGCTGCCTCATAACCGGCGCCTGCGCCGATCACCAGAACCACGTCGGTTGTCTTTATCTCCGCCATCTTGATGAGCTTGGCCGTGTCTCGCGCAATCCACAGCGACCGGCCCGGCGACGTCTCTATCTCCAGTTCCGAATACGCGACGCCCTTGCGCGAACTGGGCACGAAAACCTCGCGCGGTGTCCGCAGGAAAGCACTGACAATGCGCTGGTCGGTGACGTCATTCGGGCGGATCTGGCTGTCCACCATGATTTCACGGGCGAGGTCGAAATCCATGCGAGTCACGTCTCTCTGCAAAGGCGAAGTCCTGCCGCCATGTATCATGCCCGGCCGCGGGTGCAATCTTCTGTGCGCCGCTATCAAAATTGCCTGCGCGCGCCGATTGTCTCACCTCGCGAGCCTTGCTAGGGACGGCGCAGCTGCCCGAGGTTCCATGGCGGAGTGGTGACGCAGCGGATTGCAAATCCGTGCACCCCGGTTCGATTCCGGGTGGAACCTCCAGGTAGCCTTTCCGATCCCTGAAAAGACTGCCCCCCCTGACAGGGCTGCGCCTGCGCCCATCCTATCGCTTGTCCGTAAACCCGGCTTTTCCGGTTCATTTCATTCTGTTAACCCCGAATTAACCATATGGGGCGAATTTGTGATTGTCTTCTTTGGAGACACCCACCATCACCCAACGCCTTCGGCGGGAGCTCACGCTCCCGCCCTTTTTTCTCGTGGTGACGGGGATTCCGGCCCATTCCAGAAATTGTGCAGACGCCGCAGTTTGGCACTTGAACAGGGTGCGCGGTCTGCTATTCCCCCGTCTCCGGCTATTCCGTGATAGCTCAGTTGGTAGAGCAGGCGACTGTTAATCGCCCGGTCGCAGGTTCGAGTCCTGCTCACGGAGCCACCTCCCTCAAAAGGAATTGGACGTATGGGCGCGCCCTGCATGCGCGCGCCGTTTTCTGCTGGTCAACA
>CAZXQD010000093.1:0-12795 GCA_964643405.1 uncultured Hyphomonas sp.
TGTTCCAGCCGCAGGATACGCCGTCCCTCCATAACGGGGGCAAGTCCGCGGCGAACTGTCTCGACTTCAGGTAATTCAGGCATCCTTATCGCATATACGCTATGTCTGCAGCGGCAAGTAAGAAGGGTCGGCATGGCTGAAACGGACGGTACAGAGCGCAAAGTCTCCTTCGGGTTCGAGGAGGTCACGGAGGCCGAGAAGGTCGCCCGGGTGAAGGGCGTGTTCCGCTCGGTGGCCTCGCGCTATGACCTGATGAATGACCTGATGAGCGCCGGGGTCCACCGCCTGTGGAAGCATGACGCCATGAACAATCTGAACCCGCAGCCGGGCGAGCGGCATCTGGATGTGGCCGGCGGCACCGGCGAGCTGGCGCGCGCTTTCCTGGAGCTGGCCGACAAGGCTGGAGCGCGCCGGGGCGATGAACGCCGCGCGACTGCCATCGTCTGCGACATCAATGATGCGATGCTGGAAGCGGGCAAGGCGCGGCCGGACAATGCGAAATGGGAAGGCCGGCTCGACTGGGTCTGCGCCGATGGGCAAAAGCTGCCCTATCCGGACAAGAGCTTTGACGCGGTGACCGTTTCCTTCGGCATCCGCAACTTTGCCGACCGCGTGGCGGGGCTGCGCGAGTTTCGCCGCGTGCTGAAAACCGGCGGGCGCCTTGGTGTGCTCGAGTTCAGTCAGATGACCGCGCCGCTGTTGCAGCAGGCCTATGATACCTACAGTTATGCGGTGATACCGCGTCTGGGCGAACTGATTGCGGGTGACCGGGGCAGTTACCGGTACCTCGTGGAATCGATCCGTCAGTTCCCGGAGCAATCCGTGTTCAAGGCGGAAATCGAAGGCGCGGGCTTCAAGCAGGTGTCAGTGACGAATTATTCGGGCGGTATTGCCGCGCTGCATTTCGGCTGGGCGGTTTGATGCCATGCTGAAGGCGCTTTCCGACTATCGGCGCCTCCTGCGCGCGGGCACGGCGCTCGCGCGGCATGATGTCGTGCTGCCGGGAGACTACCAGCGCCGCCTGCCGGTGCCGGCAAGGATCGCGGGCAGCATACTGCGCCTGTTCGGCGGCGGCGCGAAGGGCCGGCCGGGCCAGCGGCTCGCGGCGGCGCTCGAAGGGCTGGGGCCCGCCTATATCAAGCTCGGCCAGTTCCTGGCGACGCGGCCCGATGTGTTCGGCTCCGAAGTGGCGGGCGATCTTTCGCGGCTGAAGGACAAGTTGCCGCCGTTCTCCATGAAACAGGCGCGTGCCGCACTGGCGGACGAATTCGGCGAGGTGGAAGCGGCGCGGCTTTTTCCGGGTCTGTCGGAACCGGTGGCCGCCGCCTCGCTCGCGCAGGTTCACAGGATGAGCCTGCCGGACGGCGACCGTGCAGTGAAAATCCTGCGGCCCGGTATCGAACGCCAACTGGAGCGCGAACTTTCCGCGATGCGCCGGGCGGCTCGGACGATCGAGGGCGTCTCGAGCGAAAGCCGCCGCCTGAAACCCATCGCGCTGACCGAGACGATTTCGAACTTCATGCTGCGCGAACTGGACCTGCGCCTTGAAGCCGGCGGCGCGGACGAGATGCGCGCCATCAACGAGAAGACGGGCTTTTTCGACATTCCGAAGGTCGACTGGGAGCGGACGGGCAAACGCGTCCTGACGATTTCGTGGATCAAGGGTACGCCGCTGACGCAGCCGGGCGTGCTGGACCAGCCGGGGCTCGACCGCAAGAAACTCGCCAATGACATCACGCAAGGCTTCCTGTCGAGCGCCATCGAGTACGGCGTGTTTCATGCCGACATGCATGAGGGCAATGCCATCCTGACGCCGGAGGGGCGCATTGCACTCGTCGATTTCGGTATCATCGGGCGGATCGGCCCGATGGAGCGACGGTTCCTCGCCGAAATCCTCTGGGGATTCCTGAAGCGCGACTATGTGCGCATCGCGGAAGTACATTTCGAGGCGGGCTATGTGCCGCCGTCGCAATCGGTCGGCGATTTCGCGCAGGCGCTGCGCTCCATCGGCGAGCCGCTGTTCGGGCGCCCGGCGGAAGAAGTTTCCATGGGCCGCGTGCTGCTGCAGCTGTTTGACTATACGCACACGTTCGGCATGGCGCTGCGGCCAGAGCTTGTGCTGTTGCAGAAGACGATGGTGCAGGTGGAAGGCGTCGCGCGCACGATTGATCCCACACACAATATCTGGACGGCGTCCGAGCCCGTGATCGAGAGCTGGATGCGCCGGAACTTCGGCCCGGAAGGCGCGATGCGCATGATCTCCGAGAATGTGCGCGAAGTGACCAACCGGCTGAAGCGGCTGCCGGAAGTGATGGACCGGTTCGAGAAAAGTCTCGAGGCGGAAGCTGCCCCACCGCCAGCCGCACCAGAGCGGTTTGCGCCGTGGTGGGGATGGTTTGGGTTGATCGGCGTTCTGGCGTTGGCGGCGGCGTGGGCCGTGCGCGGCTTTTAGCGACGCGAATTTCTCGCGGCTGCGGCGCCTGCCGGCCTGTGAGTTTCCCGCCTGAAGCGTAAGAGCTTCACCGCTCTCAGATCCCGGTTACCTTTCGGCGTCCGCCATCAGAAGGAAGCCGGGTCCATGAAACGCGTTGCCGCTCTCATCGCCGCTGCGGCCTGCCTCGCGGCGCCTGCTTTCGCCGATCCGTGCAACGCGGCCACCGAAGCGGCCACGCGCGCAGCGCTCGATGCGGCGACGGCGGCGGGCAAGAGCGTGACGACCGTCCGCGTGGCCTGCGATGGCACCTACCGCACGTTCATCCTGAGCCAGCGCCAGGACAAATCCGGCACGATGGTTTCGGTCCGCGAGGTTAAGGCGGCCGGCGATGGCACCGGTCTCTCGGGCGCGGGGCTCGGCGCGTCCGGCAGCGCGATGACCAAGATCATCCGCATTGGCGAGTGACAGCGGCCGGGGCTCCGGGCGGGGCGGGAAGGCCCCATATCTTGCCCAAGTATTGACGCGGCCCCGTCAATCCCGCGCATTTGATGGGACGATCTCAAGGTATTTGCGCTAGAAGGCGCGTGAAACCAGACCGGCAGACCGGATGAAGAACCCGCGTATCCTCCTGATCATCGGCGGCGGCATTGCTGCCTATAAAAGCCTTGAGCTGATCCGCGAGCTGGGGCGGCGGGGCATTGCCTCGCGTGTGATCCTGACGAAGGCGGGGGCGGAGTTCGTCACGCCGCTCTCGGTGGCCGCGCTGTCGGGCGAGAAGGTGTATACTGAACTGTTCGATCTCACCGACGAGACGGAGATGGGGCATATCGAGCTGTCGCGTTCCGCGGACCTGGTGGTCGTGTGCCCGGCGACCGCTGACCTTATGGCGAAGGCGGCGGCGGGGCTGGCGAATGACCTTGCCTCCACCACGCTGCTGGCGACGGACAAGCTGGTGCTCATGGTGCCGGCGATGAATGTGCGGATGTGGGAGCATGCCGCGACGAAGCGCAATGTGGCGCGCCTGCGCGCGGACGGTTTGCGCGTGATTGATCCGGATGTCGGGCCGATGGCGTGCGGCGAGTTCGGGCCGGGCCGGTTGCCGGAAGTCGCGGCGATTGTGCGCGAGGTCGAAGCGGCGCTGGCGCCGCCGTCGAAGCGGCTTGCAGGTGTGCATGCGCTGGTGACGGCCGGGCCGACGCGCGAGCCGCTGGACCCGGTGCGGTATATTTCGAACCATTCTTCCGGCAAGCAGGGCTATGGCATTGCTGCGGCGCTCGCGGCGGAAGGTGCGCGGGTCACGTTGGTGTCTGGCCCCGTATCGCTGAGGGCGCCTGAAGGCGTCGAGTTCGTGCCGGTCGAGACGGCGCGCGAGATGCTGAAGGCCTGCGAGGATGCTCTGCCTGCGGATGTTTTTGTCTCGGTTGCGGCGGTTGCCGATTGGCGGCCTGTGAAGGCGGCGGACCGGAAGCTGAAGCTGAAAGGGGAGGGCAAGGCCCCGACCATCGAGCTGGCCGAGAACCCGGATATCCTGCGCACGCTGAGCCACAAGAAGAAGAAACGCCCGCGCCTCGTCATCGGCTTTGCGGCGGAGACGCATGATGTGGAGGCGCTCGCCGTCGAGAAGCGCGCCCGCAAGGGCTGTGACTGGATCGTCGCCAATGATGTGTCCGGCGATGTGATGGGCGGCAATGAGAACGAGGTCTACCTCATCACCGCCGAGGGCACGGAGCACTGGCCGCGCCTTGCGAAGGATGACGTCTCCCGCCGTCTTGCTGCACGCGTGGCGGATGCGCTGGCTGGTCCCGATACGGGCTTTCGCCTCGCGGCCGAATAGGCGCTCAAGCCTTGACTCAAGCCCAGAGTCTCCGCACCCGGAGGCCATGAGCAACGTCACTGTCCAGGTTCGCCCCCTTCCACATTTCGCCGGCCTTGACCTGCCGGCCTACGAGACCGCTGGCTCAGCCGGCATGGACGTGCGTGCGGCGGTGCCCGAAGATGCGCCCGTGACGCTGGCGCCCGGGGCACGCGCCATGATCGAGACGGGCCTGTCTGTCGCGATCCCAGAGGGTTACGAGATACAGGTGCGCCCGCGCTCCGGCCTTGCTGCCAAGCATGGCCTGACCTGTCTCAACACGCCGGGCACGATCGACAGCGATTATCGCGGCGAGATCAAGGTGATCCTGATCAATCTCGGCGGGGAGCCGTTCGTGATCAAACGCGGCGAGCGGATTGCGCAGCTCGTCCTGGCGCCGGTGACGCGGCTCGCATGGAGTCAGGTGGAGGAGCTTGGCGCTACGGAGCGTGGCGCCGGTGGCTTTGGGTCCACGGGCCGCTAGCCGCCTTTCCTGCGACTGCCGATTTTTTTGCCCCTGCCTCTTGTGTGGGTCCCAAACGGGGCCACATCGAATATCAATATGGGAGGATGACATGGCTGCTGCATTCTATCTTCTGCTGGGCGGGCTCGTTGTCTGGATGGTTCTTCGGGCCGAAGGGCGCCGGGAAGCGCGCCTGCGCAGGCCGGATGCCCGCGACGAGGCCATCGACCGGCTGAACGCCCGCGTGCGCAGCCTTGAGGAAATCATCACCGACCGCGACTGGCGCCTGCGCCGGGACATCGACAAGCTCTGACGCCGCCTTTGCATAGCCGCCCGTCTCGGGCATGATCTGAACCATTGAGGAGATAAGCCATGGGCCCGTTTGAAATGGTTGTGCTGATCGTCGCGATCAGTGTCGGGGCAGGGGTCTACCAGACCTACCTGAAGACGCGCGCCAATTCCCGCGCCGATGAAATGACGCAGGCAGATGTCAGCGCGATGCGCGAGGAGATTGCCCGCCTGAAAGACCGGGTGCGCAACCTTGAAACCATCGTGACAGACAAGGACCGCGCCCTCGCGGAGGAAATCCGCAAGCTCGCCTGAGCGAGGCGTTAACGCTGCTTGCGCTTTTTCACGGAACGGTTTTGCCGGATCGATACCTAGATCGCGTATGGTCTGCCTCGAACAGGGAGGCACACCATGACGAGTTTCGGCACGCGGCAGACGGCGGGCGCCAAGCCTGCTTTCGGCAAGAAAACCTCTCCCTCGCCAGCCGGCCGCTCCATGCCCGCGCCGAACGACCGCCTCTCGCCTGAAGCGATTGCCTTCCTCAATGCAGAGCGCGCCCGCGCACCCGTCCAGTCTGCCCTGCCATCCTATGCCACGCCAAAGGCCGCGCCTGCTTCGTCCGTGTACGGCGCCGGAAAGCCGGTTTGGGGGCGCCGCATCATCGCGATCCTGATCGATTCCCTGATCGTTGGCGTACCTGTCTTCTTCTTCTTCGGCTTCGGCATTTTCGGCGCGGTTGCTGCAGCGCCGAGCGATGCGACCGCGCTGATGGGCGTCCTGATGTTCTCGGTTATCCTGGGCATTACCAGCATTGCCTACTCGGTGGCCATGGAGTCTTCGTCGAAGCAGGCAACACTCGGCAAGATGGCGGTCGGCGTGATCGTGACGGATGTGAATGGTGGCAAGCCAACGCTCGGCGCCGTCCTCCTGCGCAATACGGTTGGCCGGTTCTGCTCCAACATCATACCGTTCTACATCGGCTACCTCCTCGGCCTGTTCCGTGCGGATCGCCGCTGCCTGCATGACCTGATCGGCGGAACGATGGTGCGCAAGCGCCTGCCTGCGGGCGCGCCGTCGGGCTACAGCGAAGTCTTCACCTAGACCAGGATTCCCTCGTCCTTGCGGAACTTTGCCAGCAGATAGTTCGGCGTATCTTCGATCGTGTCGAGCGCTCCGAAGGCAAAGGCCTCGCGGTCGAGCACCAGGTCGCGCGGGCGCAGGGGACGCGAGATTTCAAGGCCCTCCAGTGTGCGAGCGCGTGAGAAGGCGACGTAAGCCTGTCCGTGGGCGAACATTCCGCTGTCGAAGTCTATATAGACATTATCGAGCGTCAGGCCCTGCGCCTTGTGGATCGTCACCGCATAAGCTAGGCGCAGCGGCACCTGCTTGAACGTGCCGACCACTTCGCGCTTCACGTTCTTGGTGTCCATCTCGAAATCGTAGCGGTACTTTTCCCAGGCCGTCTGTTCGATCTCGTAAGCGCGTTTTCCGATCGACACGATCACGCTTTTTGAGCCGAAGCCTTCGACATGCGCGAGCGAGCCATTGACCCAGCGGCCTTCCGGATCATTCCGGATGAGCATCACGCGGGCGCCGACGCGCAGCTCGAGGTCGGACTCGGTCGGGAAGCTCTTTTCGTCAAACTGGCCCTGCACATCGGCCGCGAATACCTTGCGCTCGCCCTTGAGCTCGGAGAGCCGAGTCTGGTTGATACGGAAGGCATTGGCGTTGTTCGGCGTCAGCACGACATGCGTTTCTGAAGCCTCTGCAGCGGTGCGCGTCGATACGAGTTTCGACAGCGTCAGTTCGTCATTCGGCGTCACGCGGCCGGAGCGCAGCGCGCCGAGCAGGGCGAGAAAGCGCGGGTCTTCCTGCCGGAAGACGTGCTTCAGGGCGAGCAGCGCAAACTCGCCTTCCCTGAAGGCGGGCGCATTGAAGAAGTAGTTGCCGCCGAAGCGTTCCAGAAGGATCGGGCTTTCCTGGTTCGACACGACGGGCGGGAGCTGGTGCAGGTCTCCCGAGAGGATCATCCGTACACCGCCGAAAGGGCGTTTCGATCCCCGGTTCAGCTTCAGGCTGCGGTCGATGGCGTCCAGCATGTCGGCCCGCACCATGGAAATCTCGTCGATCACCAGTGTGTCGATGGCGCGGACCACGCGGGCGTTCGGCAGGCGGCGGACATCCTGCGCCTCCACGAGGCGCGGCGGGAGCTTGAAGAAAGAGTGGATCGTTTGCCCGCCCGCATTCATGGCGGCGACGCCCGTCGGCGCGACGATCACGGCCTTGTCGCCGGCCTCGGAGAGGAACTTGCGCAGCAGCGTCGTCTTGCCGGTGCCTGCCCGGCCGGTGAGGAAGAGGTTGCCCTGTGCACCGGCGCCGCGGGCGACCCATTCCGCGGGCGCCGCATAGATGGTTTCCGGGCCAGGGGGCTGCTTCTTCGGCAAAGTTCAGGGGCTGACGAGGCGCATCTGGCGCGCCTTGCCGGTGCTTCCCGTGCTGGCTACGACCTGCCAGCCGAGCGCTTCATAGGCGCGCCGCGCACCCATGTTTTCCGCATCGACATCAAGGCTCAGCGTGCCGGTGGCCGCCTCGCGCGCCACTTGCAGGAGGCCGCGCGCGACGCCGCAGAAGCGCCAGTCGAGCGCCACAAACAGGTGGTCGATATAGTCGTGCGGTTGTTGCAGCGTCAGGAAGCCGACGATGCCTGCGTCCGGCTCCTCGGCGACCCATGCTGTCTGCGGGCTGAGCGCCCGGCGCAGGACCATATACTGTCCGCGATTGCGCACGCGCCATGGCATGTCGGCCAGGCATTCCCGGAAGATCGACAGGCAAGCGCCTGCATCCGCTGCAGTGAACGGCCTGATGCTCCAACCGGCTCCGGCGTGTTTGTACATGGGTGCAGAGTAAGGTGAGGCGCGCGCGTCGTCCAGACGGAAGCGGCGTCAAATCTCAGTCCGGAATGTAGGTGATTGCAGCGGGTGAGGCACGCGCCTCACATCTGCATCGTCCAGCCTTCGACCCCCATCGCGGCCTGGCGGACCGCTTCCGACAGGGTCGGGTGGGCATGGCTGGTGCGGGCAATGTCCTCGGAGGCGGCGCCGAACTCCATGGCGACGCAGATCTCCGCGATCATCTCGCCCACGCCGACGCCGATCATATGGGCGCCGAGGATCTTGTCGGTGCCTTTTTCGGCGAGGATTTTCACGAAGCCGACGGTTTCGTGGTTCGTCCGTGCACGGGAGTTGGCCATGAAGGGGAACTTGCCCTTCACATACTCGATGCCGGCGGCTTTCAGTTCTTCTTCGTTCTTGCCGACCCAGGCGATTTCCGGATTGGTGTAGACGACGCTCGGCACGAGATTGTAGTCGACATGGCCCGCCTTGCCGGCGATCAGCTCGGCGACGGCCGTACCGTCATCCTCCGCCTTGTGGGCCAGCATCGGCCCGTGGATACAGTCACCCACGGCCCAGACGCCGTCGGCGACCTTGAAGTGGCCGTCGACAACTTCCACCACACCGCGCTTGTCAGTCTTGCCGCCGACCGTCTCCAGGCCGAGACCTTCCGTGTACGGTTTTCGGCCGATGGCGACGATCACGATATCGGCGTCCAGCGTTTCCGCCGCGCCGCCCTTGGCGGGTTCCATCGACACTTTGAGTTTGGTCTTCTGCTTCTCGATGCCGGTGACCTTGGTACCGAGCTTGAACGTGAGGCCCTGTTTCTTGAAGGTCTTCTCTGCTTCCTTGGCGACTTCTGCGTCAGCCGGGGGCAGGATGCGATCAAGGTATTCGACGACGGTGACTTCAGAGCCGAGGCGGGCCCAGACGGAACCCATCTCGAGGCCGATCACGCCCGCGCCGATCAGAACCAGCTTCTTGGGCACGGCCTTGAGGCTGAGCGCGCCGGTGTTGGACACGATGCGGTCTTCATCGATTTCGATGCCGGGCAGGGAGGCGGGCTCAGAACCTGTCGCGATGACGATGTTCTTCGTTTCAAGAACGCGCGTGCCGCCTTCGGCGAGCGCGACTTCGACCTTGCCCTTGCCCAGGATCTTGCCGCGGCCCTTGACGTATTCGACCTTGTTTTTCTTGAAAAGGAATTCGATGCCCTTGGTGAGGCCTTCGACCGCTTCTTCCTTCTGGGACATCATCTGCGGCAGATCGAGTTCGATCTTGCCGGTCTTGATGCCGAGGCTTGCGAAGTCGTGCTGTGCCGAATGGAAGAGGTGCGATGCGTGGAGCAGCGCTTTCGACGGAATGCAGCCGACGTTTAGGCAGGTGCCGCCGAGCTTGCCGCGCATTTCGATGCAGGCGACTTTGAGGCCGAGCTGGCCGGCGCGGATGGCGCAGTTGTAGCCGCCGGGGCCGCCGCCGATGATGACGACGTCATAGGTCTCTGCCATGGGAATATTTTCCTTTTAGCGGGCGCGTGCCGCGCGATTCGAACTGCGCCGCATACCTATGCATTCCAGCCCCGAAATCAATCCGCAGGGATTGGATTCTGGACCTAGCTACGCTTGATGAAAAGGAGGCCGCCGGTGAGGACGATCAGCACGCCGGCGCCGATCACTTCGTCCATCCAGAGGCTCGAATCGGTACCTGCCGCGATGAAGGCGCCCGCAAGGAAGGTGAACAGCAGCGTGCCGATCAGCGCGATCACCCCGCCGAGCTTCACATTGGCTGCGGCGAGCAGCCCGCCAAGCAATGCGAGCGACGCTGCCCCGATGCGGACGGCCACGATTGGGTCGAGGGCCTGGGCGAGCGGGCTTCCCCGAGACGTCAGTACCAGAACGCCCTGAAGGCCCTGCCAGGCCAGCCAGCCCGCCACGAGGACAAGAACCCCGGCAATTATCCTTCGGATCATTTCTCGCCCCTCCCGGCCAAGTTTCTTCAGCAGAGGCTATGCCGATGTGCTGCCGGGGGCAACGGGGCCCGCAGAGGGCGGTGCGGGCAGCGGTCAGGCAGCTTCGTCTTCACGGCCCGCCAGCCGGGCGAGGGCGGCGGCGCGCTTTGCCCGCTGGCGCTGGGCCTGCGCATAAAGCATCGCGCGCTGGCGCTGTACCATGATGTCCGGCACGAAGAGCGGCGGATGCTGCTTCTTCACTTTCGGCGGCTTCTGCGGGCGGGCGATCACCGGCGCCTGCTGGGCCGCCACCGCCGCTGCAACCGCGGGGTTGGACAAGGTTTCCGGCGTCACTTCCACATCCATGAATTCCGGGGGCCGCTTGCGCAGTTCCCAAACCGCGACCAGCAGCAAGACGGCGCCGGCCATGAGCCCTGCCATGGCACCTTCGCCGGCGCTCGGGTTCAGCCACCAGTTGGTGTCGAAGTGGACGAGGAAGACCGACGGGACCGAAAAGGCGAGGGCGAAAATATACCAGCCGACGGCGCCGCCTTTCCTGGCCGCGAGGGTTGCGCCTGAAGCGTAATAGCCGAGAGCGGCGAACAGGTAGGCGCTGCCATGCATGATGCCCAGCTCGCGCCAGTTCACGCCCTTCAGGCCACCGGATACATCGTCCTGCATGATCCAGCCCATGACCATCACGATCGACGGCCAGCGCACGGCAGTCAGCGCGCCGAAGGCGAAGGCAATCGCATAGATCGTCAGCAGGATGGCTATCAGACGGCGAGGCATCCCCTACGCGTAGCACGGCCATGGTGTGCACCCGCTGAAGCGGGTCGATGAAATTTCATCGATTCCCTAGACCGGGGGTATCGCGGCCGGGTCACCGGGCGGCGCGAATATCAGAAGGCTCAGCGTCAGGTGCACGGCCACCTGCAGCGCAAAGGTCATCGCCAGCCCTTCAAGGTTCGAGCGCAGGTGCCAGGCGAGGAAGGTCAGCGCGTAAATGAAGCACGGCCAGCCAAAGATAAGCCCGGCCTGCAGGCCAGCCGCCAGCGCGAAGAAGGCGGTAAAGATGAGCGCAGCCGCCCCAGCGGCGTGCCAGTAGGTCGGCGTGCGCCGCCGCGCCACTTCCAGGATGCCCCACATCACAAGGCTTGAGACGGCCGGCCAGATCACCGCGAAGCCGAAGAACGGCGGGGGCGGGCCGGGGTCAGCATTTTCGGGCTCCGGCGCGACGAGGATCACGAGGAAGGTCGCCGCCGCGACGCCGAGCACGGCCGTCAGCCAGGCCCGCCACAGGTAGACTGCCCGCGAGCCGTCAGTGCGCGTCATGAAGTCGAGCCAGCTGGTCAGTGGACGGTCCCCGGGCAGGATTGAATGTTGCCGGGGGCACTTAAGCAAACTCAGGGGTTTGCCGAAACTCCCTTTGCCTGATTGGGCCGCTATCGGCGGCCCAACGCATAGGCCCAGGCCTGAGACCGCGTTGTCACGCGGTCGCAGGCTTCCACCGGAATTTCCCGCATGCCGTTGCGTGTCTGGAATACACCCGTCGTCTGGTAGTCGCCCACCTGCTGGATCGAGCCGCCAAGATTGCGCCCGGCCTGAACCAGGCAGGCGGCGTTGCCGGTGCCTTCCTGCGTGACGATGCCGGTGTTGCCGCGGCCGAACTGCACCACACCGGCGTCATTGGCGATTCCGGTCTGCTGGATTCCGGCGGCATTGCCGGCGCCCTGTTGCAAGACCATCGCCCGGTTCGTCGCGCGCTGTGCCCAGGCGGGCGAGAGGGCAAGGCTGGCAAGCAGAAGGCCGGAGACGAGAACTCGGGTGCGTTTCATGGGTCTGGCCTCCTAGGACCGGCGTTCAATGTCGCAGAGCGGGCCACGGGCGTCGCTCAGTGTAAGGATGGCACGGTAGCGCCCGCGCGGGATATCAGCCGATCCGACCTTGGCGCGCTGACCAGCTGCCAGATCCACGGAGCCGCCCTGCGAGATGTCGGACGAGCCGCCCTTGTTGTAGGAGGTAATGACGAAGTCATAGTCTCCGTATACGGAACTGTCTGCCCTGATCTCCGCTTCGAGGCGGACGCCTTGCGGTGTCCTTGTCTCGCGGATCTTGCAGGCGGCCGGGCCATTCGCCAAGTATACCGGCGAGGCGGTGTTGACGCCGGCATAGGACTGTCCGGCGCAGGCCGCCACCAGCGCCAGCGCGCCAAGTGTCATCGGTTTCAACATGGACTTGCTCCTCGAGCATCTAGGCCCGCGGGGAGGCGGGATTGCCTCCCCGCGTACAGGCTTCAGTTGTAGCCGCTCTGAACGACCACGGAGATGTTGCCTTCACCACGCTGGCGCACCGTCACGTCCTGGCCATTGCCGACCTGGATTATGCCGGACGTGTTGTTCACGCCGTCCTGGTCTGCGACTGCGGTGTTGTTCGTGCCGATCTGCGCGATACCGGAGACGTTGCCATAGCCGGTCTGCAGAGTGTCGGCGCGCAGGTTGCGGCCTTCCTGTCCGGTCACGGCGAAGTTGTTCTCGCCGATCTGGGCCGTGCCCACGCTGTTGCGCGTGCCGTACTGGTCCATGCGCAGGAAGTTGTTGTAGCCGGACTGGACGCCGCGGGCATACTGGCCCGAGCCGCCCTGAACGATCACCGTGCCGTTGCGCGATCCTTGCTGCGCGGCAGCGGCGCCGTTGTTGTAACCCGACTGGTCGATGCGTACCCGGCTGCGCGGGTCGGCATGTGCGGCGCCGAGGCTGAAGACCATCAGGGCTGCGGCGGCAGTGGTAAGAAAGCGGTTCATGTTCATACTCCTCGGTTGGCGTCTTGCGCGGCAATGCGTGCTGCGCTCGATCGCGTATAGGAATGACGTCCCGCCACTGAACGCGCTTTGAATGCGCGGTTCAGGTTCGTTCATCT
>CAZXQD010000094.1:0-12526 GCA_964643405.1 uncultured Hyphomonas sp.
GCGCCATTGATGCACCAGCGCTCGCCGGTGGGCGGCGGGCCGTCGCGGAACACGTGGCCCTGGTGGAGGCCGCAGGTCGCGCAGTGGCATTCAGTGCGGGGGTAGACCAGCTTGAAGTCGGTCTTCGTGCCGATGGCGGCGGGATCAATCGGGCGCCAGTAGCTTGGCCAGCCGGTGCCGGAGTCGAACTTGTGCTCGGACGACCAGAGCGGCGTGCCGCAACCCTTGCAATGATAGATGCCGGCGCGCTTCTCGTCCTGGAAATTGCCGGGGGTGAAGGCGCGCTCGGTGCCATCCTTGACGCCCACACGATAGGCCTCGGGATCGAGGATCTCGCGCCATTCGGCGTCCGTGCGGGTGATCTTGGTCTGGGTCATCGGGGGCGCTCCATCAGTGGCTCGCCCCCAATATAGGTATTCGATCAGCCGTAGAGAACCGTGATCGACTCAGCGACGAGGGCGGGGCGGTCCTTGCCCTCTATTTCGACGGTGGCTTCCATCTTCATCGTCTTGCCGCCGGCCTTCTCCTCGACCGACAGGCATTTCTGGCGCAGGCGGACTTTCGAGCCGACCGGCACCATGTTGGTGAAGCGCACCTTGTCCGAGCCATAGTTGATGCCGCGGGTGACGCCTTCGACGCGCAGAACTTCGGCGCCGAGCATGGGCAGCAGCGACAGCGTGAGGAAGCCGTGGGCAATCGGGCCGCCCATCAGTTTGGTGGCTTTCTCGACGTCCACGTGGATCCACTGATGGTCGCCGGTGGCGTCCGCGAACTTGTTCACGCGGTCCTGGTCAATCGTGTGCCAGTCGGACACGCCGACTTCCTGGCCGACGAGGGATTCGAGATCGGCGTAGGCAATTTTACGGGGGTTGGCCATCGGGGTCCTCCTTGGTTGGGTTTTGCCTGTTGTGGCGCGGGCCCGGCGCTTCCGCAAGGGTAACGGTGGGTCAATCGCGGCGGCTTGACTGCGCCCGGCGCGCGGCCAAGGTAGGGCGACGTCCGGAGAACTCAGCCCGATGAACCTTGCCACCCTGTTTTCGCTCCGCAAGGGCACGCCGGGCCATGCGCGGCTGATCTATGCGGGGCTGCTCGCCGGGCTGCTGGTGCCGGGGCTGAATTTCGTGGCGGCGGCGATGGCATGGCTGAACCGGGGGCAAGGCGACGACGTGCTGCAAAGCCATACGCGTAACCAGCTGCACATCTTCGGGAAGAGCGTGGTGTATGTCGCGGTGGGGCTCGTGCTGACCTATTTCCTGTTCGGTGTGCTGATCATCATGGCGACGATCATCTGGTACATCCTGCGCAATGTGAAAGGCCTGCAGGCGCTGGGCGCGGGCAAGCCGGCGGAGAACCCGGCGAGCTGGCTGTTCTGACCGCTCAGGCGAGATGCCGGTCGAGCGCGGCGAGGAAGCGGGCTATGTCGCTTTCGGTGGTGAACAGGTGCGGCGTGATGCGCAGGCGGTTGCCGCGTTTCGAGACGTAAATGTTTTCGGCTTTGAGGCGCGCCGTGACGTCGGCGGGGGCACGTTCGGGGAGCAGCGCTCCGAGATAGTGCGGCCCGCGTCCGCTTTCCGGGCCAGTGGAAAGGCCGCGCTGTTCGAGGGCTTCGGCGAGGGCGCGGTTCTGGTGCGCGAGGGTTGCCTCGATATTGGCGACGCCCCAGTCGAGAATCTGCTGCACCGAGGCGTGCAGGGCAGGCAGCAGTGCGAAGTTTGACCGCTCGCCCATGTCGTAACGCTCCGCACCCGGAGCATAAGCGTCGGTATAGTCGATGAGGCGGGAGAAATCGGCGGCGCCTTCGCGCGTGATCCAGTTCTGCTCCAGCGGGGTGCCATTCCGGCGGTGCGGCGCGGCGTAGAGGAAGCCCGTGGCATAGGGACCGAGCAGCCATTTGTAGCCGGCGGTCACGACAAAGTCCGGCTGCACTTCGGCCACATCGAATACCATCGCACCGCAGCTTTGCGTCAGGTCCAGCACCAACGCCGCGCCGACTTCGCGGCAGCGGGCGCCGAGGGCGGCGAGGTCGATGCGCGCGCCGTCTGTCCAGCGCACCTGTGGGCAGGCGACGAGGCCGGTGTCCGGGGTTATGGCATCCAGTAGCGCCTCAGACAGAGTGACATTGCCTGCCGCGGCGACGGTCTCGATGACTGCGCCTGTGCCCCGCGCATGTTCGCGCCAGGTGTAGACGTTGGACGGGAACTGGTCCGCCAGAAGAAGGATTTTCTGGCCCCTCGCCAGCAGCAGGTTGCGCGCCGCTGTCGCGAGGCCGTAGCTGGCGGAGGGGACGAAGGCGATGCCAGCTTCGTCCGCGCCGATCAGCCGGGCGAGCAAGGGGCGCAGCGCACCGGTACCGGTGAAAAAGTCCGTATCCGGAATGGTCCAGGGCCGGAGCTTGCGCGCGACGCCGCGCTGTCCGGCCGCCGAGGCGGCGAGCGGCAGCGGGCCCATGGTCGCGACGTTGAGATATGCCACGTCTTCCGGGATGTCGAACAGATGGCGCTGGTTAGGGATCAGCTCCATCAGCGCATCACACGATCCGGCTGTCCTTGTTGCCCCAGTAACGGTCGCGGATCAGGCGTTTGTAGAGCTTGCCGGTCGGGTGGCGGGGGAGTTCTGGATCGAAGTCGATGCTCTTCGGGCATTTGATTTTCGAGAGGTTCGCCTGGCAGAAAGCCATCAGTTCCGCCGCCAGTTCCTCGGACGGGGCAACGCCCGGCATCGGCTGGACAACGGCCTTCACGGCTTCACCGAAATCCTCGTCCGGCACGCCGATCACGGCGACGTCTGCCACTTTCGGGTGGGTGATCAGGATATTCTCCGTCTCCTGAGGATAGATGTTCACGCCGCCCGAGATGATCATGAAGGCCTTGCGGTCGGTCAGGTAAAGGAAGCCGTCCGCATCCACCTTGCCGACATCGCCGAGAGACGACCAGTCAGGGTGTTTCGGGTTCAGTGCGGCTTTGTTCTTCTCCGGCGCGTTGTGATAGTTCGGCGGTGTGGTGCCGCCGAAATAGACCTGACCTTCTTCGCCGACAGGCACTTCATCGCCGTCCTCGTTGCAGATGTGAAGCTCGCCGAGGACCGGGCGGCCGACCGTGCCCTTGTGGGTCAGCCAGTCCGGGCTTTTGACCCAGGTCATGCCATTGCCTTCGGAGCCGGCATAGTACTCGTCGATGACCGGGCCCCACCACGCGATCATCTGCTCCTTTACCGGAATGGGGCAGGGCGCGGCGGCATGGATGGCGAACTTGAGGCTGGAGACGTCGTAGGACTTGCGCACGTCTTCCGGCAGTTTCAGCATCTTGACGAACATTGTCGGCACGAGCTGCGAGTGCGTGACCTTGTATTTCTGGACGAGCCGCAGGTAGTCCTCCGGATCGAATTTCTCCATGATGATCAGCGTCGCGCCGATGCGCGTGAACGCCATGCACCAGCGCAGCGGTGCGGCATGGTAAAGCGGGGCGGGTGAGAGGTATACGGACTGATCGGTGGCGCCGGACATCACGCGCGCAATCTGGATCAGCGCGTTGTCACCATCGATCGGCATGTTGCGTTCCAGCGGCGGACGGATGCCCTTCGGGCGGCCGGTGGTTCCGGAGGAATAAAGCATGTCCGTGCCGGCCATTTCGTCGGCAATCGGGGTCGCCGGGAAGCCCGCAACATGGCCCTCCATGGCGGTGAAGCCGTCAATGTCGCCGTCAATGGACCAGTTGTGCTTCAGGCCGGTGGCGGCTTTCACTTCCTTGGCAATGCTGCCTTTCGAGGCGCTGGCGATCAGCAGCTTCGCACCGGAGTCCTCAATGATGTAGGTTACTTCCGGTGCGGTCAGGCGGGAAGACACGGCCACATAATAGAGGCCGGCGCGCTGCGCCGCCCAGCAGATTTCGAAATAGCGCGGCGAGTTTTCCGCGAAAATGGCGATCGTGTCACCGGGCGCGCAGCCTGCCGCGCGCAGGGCCTGCGCGATGCGGTTGGAACGCTCGTCCAGCTGTTTGAACGTGATGATCTCGCCGGACCCGGCCATGATGATGGCGGGTGTATCGGGGCGCGATTTCGCGTGATGACAGGGATGCATGGGTTTCCTCCGGGGATATTTTTTGAAGTGGGCTCAGGGTTCCATCGGCCCGTTGAACTGGCGGGCAAAGAAGTCGTCTTTCTTCCACAGCGGACGCGTGTCGCTATTCGCCAGCGCAAGGATGATGCGCGCGTTGACGTCTGCGAAGCGGGCGCCTGCGTTGAAGTTTATCGCCTGGTTCATGTCGTCGGACGGGCGATGGTAATTCTTGGCGAGGTGCTCGGCATGTGCCGTGTCGCCGCCGTTCTGGAGGCCGGGCTCAAGGTAGACGGATGGAATGCCGGCTTCGACGAAACGGTAATGGTCGGAGCGCGTGAAGTAGCCCTGCTCCGGCGTCGGGTCCGGGCTCAGCACCAGGCCCATTTCGGTCGCAACCGTCTCGACGACCGGGGCAATGGTTGAACGCGGCGCGCCATAGACGATCAAGTCGGTGAAGTCATAGGTGAGCAGCGGCATGTCGAGGTTGACGTTTGCCACCAGCGTTCCGGACACGGACGGTTTCTTGGCGAAGTACTGCGCGCCGAGAAGACCCTTCTCCTCGGCGGTCAGCGCGATGAACACGACACTGCGCTTGAGAGGCGGACCGTTCTTCAGCATACGCGCCGCTTCCAGCATGGTTGCGACGCCGGCCGCGTTGTCCAGCGCACCGTTGTTGATCGTATCTTCCTCGATGGTCTTCGAGATGCCGATGTGGTCGAGGTGGGCGCTGATGACGATGAATTCGTTCTTCAGTTCAGGATCAGTGCCTTCGATCAAGCCGACCACGTTGTGGGAGGTGACGGTGTCGTGCACGGAGCGCTGTGAGATCGTGACCGTGACCGGAAGGTCGAAACCCTGCACCAGCCCGCCTTCGGCTTCCGAGGCCGCGACGATCTCGTCCCAGGTTGCAGGCGTGCCCTGGAACAAAGCTGGAGCGGCCTCCAGGGAGACGGCGCCTGTGGCCTTGATGTTCGGTGCGTTCGAATAGGCCGTTCCATCGTCCTGGATCCAGGCCATTGAGGCAGTGGAGAGACGGCCCTCGGCCAGCAGGCGCTGGAAGGCGTATATCTTTTTCGTGGTCGGCGTTTCCAGCGAGATCACGGCGACCGCGCCGCGGTCCGACAGGTTCTTGAACTTCTGCCCGCCATAATAGGCGCGCTCCTCGCTCTGGATGCCCGGCGGCGTGCCGCTCAGCACCACCGCCACTTTGCCGTTGAGGTCCAGCCCGGCAAAATCGTCACGGCCGAGGTCAGGCGCCACGATACCGTAGCCGACGAAAACGGCCGGCGCGGTAATGTCGGCCTCGGTCGCCTGCAGGGAGTTGTAGACGACGGCGTTCACGCCTTCGGTGAAGGGCAGCACGTTGCCGGCGGCATCCTTCACTTCGAACTTGCGCCCTTCATCGGCGCGGACCGAGCGCTTGAAATTGATCTGCTGGAAGAAGGTGCCGTCGCCGCCTGCAGGGGCAAGGCCCATGGCCGAGAACTGGCCGGCCACGTAGTCAGCCGCAAGGTCGAAACCCGGTGTGCCGGCTTCGCGCCCTTCCAGATCGTCCGAGGCGAGATAGGCCATGTGCGCTTCGATGGCGGCGGCATCCGGCGCGGGCAATGCGGCTGGTGCAGACGGCGTCTCAGGGGCGCAGGCAACCAGCAGGGCGGCGGCCAGGGGCATGAGGACATGGCGAAGGGCGCGCATCGGCGAGGGCTCCGGGCGAGTGATGTGGGTTTCGCTATCTCTAGCGCCCCCCGGCCCGCTGTCCACGACTTACGCTGGGGGAAGGACCAACGCGCTTACAGCTCCCGCATCCAGTAGCCCATCGGGTGCATCAGGTTCGGTCCACCCGGCACCACCGGCCAGGCGAATTCGGTGAGCACACCTTCCAGCTTCCGGTAGCCGCGCTTTGTCCAGAAGCTGTCGAGGGGGGAATAGTTCTCCGGGCGGGCAGGGTGGTCCTTCGCCCGTTCCACCGCGCAGAAACACGTTCGCTTGTAGCCCCGTGCCCGGGCATGCGCCTCGCGCGCATCGAAGAAAGCGTGGCCGAGCCCATGTCCGCGCCAGGCTGGCAGAAGAACGGATTCCCCGAAATAGAAGGTCGAACTCAGCGGAAAGCCAGCCTGTACCAATGCCCCGGAGAACTCGGCATGATGACCGGTGATGGCAGAGCCCGTCGCGCAGCCGACGATCTCGCCGTCGTCCGTCTCCGCCGCGATGATGAAACTGTCTTTTGCTGCTGCGAAGTCGCGCAGGTAGCGCTGCTCGTAGTCTGCGCTGCCCGCATACAGATAGGGAAAGGCGCGGAACACCTCGATGCGCAAGGCCGCAAGGGCAGGCAGGGCCTGCTCCAGCGCTTCGCCGGTGAGGGGGCGCGTCTTCACGAGACCTGCCGGATCCATTCCTTGAGATTGTAATAGGTAGTCACGCGCCGGATCTCGCCATCCTTTAAATCGAAGAAGGCGCCAGCCGGGAGACGGTATTTCTGGCCGCGGGCTTCCGGCAGGCCGGGATCGGTTTTCTTGTAGGTGCCGTTGACGATGAATTCGGCGGCGGCGCGTGATCCGTCTGCGGAGGGCATGACGACGATGTCGGTGAGCAGCTCGTCATAGCAGTCGTCCATGTGCGCGATGAATTCGGCAAACGCCTTGCGCCCGCCGCGTTTGTCGCCCTCGTTGACGAAATGGTTCAGGTCTTCGGATACGCAGGCCGCCATACCGGTCCAGTCCTTCGCATTGAAGGCGGCATAGTAGCGATGGATCAGATCAGTCGTCGTCATTTCGGAAGTCCCGGTTGGCCCGCCTGATCGGGATGAGATTGGACAAAAGCGCGTTTGAGTTCGATGGAGCGGGTGTGTCGTCCGTCGGGGCTCCAGCCGGGTGCGTTCACTGCCCGGCCGATCCAGCGCCACGGGCGCAGGCCATCGCGCGCGCAGTCGCGCAGAAGGGCGCCGAGTTCATGGAACGCGATGATGAACGGGTTGTAGGTTCCCACGGGCTTCACGATTCCGTAGACGGGCTTTTCATTTTCCAGCTCCGGCACGAAGCTGCCGAACATCTTGTCCCAGATGATGAAGACGCCGGCATAGTTGGCATCAAGATAGCGCGGGTTCGTCGCGTGGTGGACGCGGTGATGGCTCGGCGTGTTCATCACCGCTTCGAACCAGCGCGGCATCCGGCCCACCGCTTCGGTGTGGATCCAGAACTGGTAGAGCAGGTTCAGGCCGCCGACGAAGGCGATGATGTAGGGATGGAACCCGATCCACACCATCGGCAGGCCAAGCAGAATGAGGCCGGTGAAGGGGCCGAACCAGGGCTGCCGGAGAGCGGTGGTCAGGTTGTAATGCTCGCTGGAGTGGTGCGTGACATGCTCCATCCAGAACCAGCGCATGCGGTGCGCGAAGCGGTGCTTCCAGTAATAGACGAGATCATAAAGCACGAAGGCCAGGACGAAGACCCACCAGGTCTGCGGCAGGGTCGCGATACGGTACGGCCAGAGCAGGCCCATCATCCAGACGAAGACCGCCGCCGTGGCCGTGTTCACCACGACATTGCCGATGCCCATGGACATCGAGGCGAGGGCGTCCTTCGTTTCGTAGCGCCCGGCCGCGCGGCCGGACTTCACCGCCCACCATTCCAGCGCCACCGCGAGCACGAAGAACGGCGCGGCAAGGGTGGTCACTTCAGGCAGGGGCACGAATTCCATGGGCAGATTCGCTAGCGAAAAATGACGGCCCCGTCACCCCCGATCTCTGCCGCTCCGGCACCGCTTGACGGACGTCGGGGAAGGGGTCCCTTCTCGACGGGGTCAATCAAGGAGGACACGCGCATGGCTCGCCCGAAAGAGTTCAAGGAAATCATTCTGGACATCGAGGACGGCATTGCCACGCTGACCCTCCACCGGCCCAACAACATGAACGCCTTCACCGGCACCATGATGTACGAGATGATCGAAGCCTTCGACATCACTGACAAGGACGACAGCGTGAAGGTCGTCATCGTGACCGGGCATGGCGAGAAGGCCTTCTGCGCCGGGGCGGATCTGTCGGCTGGCGCAAAGACATTCGACTATGATGCCCGGGCCGGAGACGGCGAGAAGGGCCGTACCGAGACGGTCGACATTCAGCGCGACGGCGGCGGGCGCGTCACCCTGCGCATCTTCGAAAGCCTGAAGCCTGTGATCGGCGCCATCAATGGCGCGGCGGTCGGCATCGGCGTGACGATGCAGCTGCCCATGGATATCCGCATTGCGTCCGAGAATGCCCGCTTCGGCTTCGTGTTCAACCGCCGCGGCATCAATCCCGAGGCGGCGTCCAGCTGGTTCCTGCCGCGGCTTGTCGGCATCCAGCAGGCGCTGGAGTGGTGCTACACGGGCCGCGTCTTCCCGGCCTCCGAAGCGCTCGCCGGCGGTCTCGTCAGCCGCGTTGTTCCGCAGGCGGAGCTGATGACGGTCGCCCGCGCACTGGCCAAGGAAATTGCCGACAATACCGCGCCGGTCTCTAACGCGCTGACCCGCCAGATGATGTGGCGCATGCTTGGTGCCTCGCACCCGATGGATGCGCACATCGTTGATTCCGCCGCGATCTACTCGCGCGGCAAGACACCGGATGCAAAAGAAGGCGTGATGAGCTTCCTTGAAAAGCGCCAGCCCACCTATCCTGTGAAGGTTTCAGACGGCATGCCGAAATTCTTCCCGTGGTGGCAGGAGCGGGAATTCGAGTGGATCGGCGGCAAGGATTGATCCCTTGCAATCGCTACTCCCTCTTGCGGCGGATATCGGCGCGCGCCTGAAAGCGCGCGGCGAGACCGTGGCCATCTCGGAATCCTCCGCAGGCGGACTGATCTCCGCCGCGATCCTCGCCGCGCCGGGGGCGTCGGCCTGGTATCGCGGCGGCGGCGTCATCTACACGCCGCAGGCCTTTCGCGGCCTGCTGGGCCTGCGCCGCGAAGACCTGGGCGACATGCGCTCGTCGACCGAGCCCTATGCCCGCCTCCTCGCGCGCACGATCGCCGGCAAGCTGGATGCCCATTGGGGCCTCTGCGAAACCGGCGCGTCCGGCCCTACTGGCAACGGCTATGGCGACGCCGCCGGCCACACGTGCGTCGCGCTTGCGGGACCGGGAAAGTTCGAAGTCAGTCGCACACTGGAAACCGGACTTTCGGACCGCCCTGAAAACATGCGCCTGTTCGCGATGGAAGCGCTGGAGCTTCTGCGCGCCGCCCTCGACTAGCTAACCCGCGACGCAATCATCGCAGCGGCCGCTTCGGCGGATACGAGCTCCGTGTCGATCACAAGGTCCGCCTCCGGCATGGCGCGTTCACAGGCGGCGAATTCTGCCTGCAGTTTTGCCAGAAGGTCTGCATCCCGAAGCTTGCCAAACGCGGCGCGGTCAGCGTTGGCGATGCGTGCCATCTGTCCGTCTGCGGAGAGTTTGAGGTGCACAAGCAACACCTCGCCGCCTGCGCTGCGCACAAGGTCGATCACGCGCTGCGCAAAATCCGGCGAGACAGAGCCTTCCGGCTGGAACGTGAACACGAGCGAACGGTCCTCCGCCACAGCGGCCTTGAACACGTCCATCCAGAACTGCTCGCGCAGGCGCACGAAAGAGGGCGATCCGAACGGAAATACCGAAGCGACCGAATCGACCACCAGATGGTTGTGGAACAGCGCCAGCCCGGTGATCTCCGCCACACGGCGTGACACCGTGTACTTGCCTGCGGCCGGCGGCCCGTAGACGAAGACCAGTTTCATCACGCGACTACTCGAACGGGTCGGCCTTCGAGGCGTCGTATTCGAGGTTGCCGAAGCGGGTGACACGCGCATCGAAGGCGAGTTTGACCGTGCCGATGGGGCCGTGGCGCTGCTTTGAGACGATCACTTCGGCTGTGCCGAACACCTGGTCCATGCGTGTTCGCCAGGCCTTCCACTTATCGTTCGAAGACGGATCATTCGGGTCGGCTGGCGGCTCGGTCCGCGCAAGGTAGTATTCCTCGCGGAACACGAACATCACGATATCGGCGTCCTGTTCGATCGAGCCAGATTCGCGCAGGTCTGACAGTTGCGGGCGCTTGTCGTCGCGCTGTTCCACCGCGCGCGACAGCTGCGACAGCGCGATGACCGGCACGTTCAGGTCTTTCGCAAGCGCCTTCAGTGCGGTGGTGATCTGCGTGACTTCCTGCACCCGGTTCACGTTCGAGCCCGAAGACGATGCCGTAATCAGCTGAAGGTAGTCGATGACGATCAGGTCAAGTCCGACCGAGCGGCGCAGGCGCCGCGCGCGGGCCGTCAACTCACCGATGGAAATGCCGCCCGTATCGTCGATATAAAGCGGCAGGTTCTGCATCTCGGCGGTCGCCTCCGAGAGACGCTCGAAATCCGCCTTTGACAGCTTGCCCTGGCGGATATCGTGCGAGCTGATCTCGGTACGCTCGGCGAGGATACGCGTCGCGAGCTGTTCACTCGACATCTCCAGCGAGAAGAAGGCGACGATGCCGCCATCGATGGTCTTGTGCGAGCCGTCTTCCAGCGTTTCGTACTTGTAGGCCTTGGCCACATTGTACGCGATGTTGGTGGCCAGCGACGTCTTTCCCATCGAGGGGCGGCCGGCGAGGATGATCAGGTCGGAGCGGTGGAAGCCGCCGAGTTGCTCGTCAAGGTCGCGCAGGCCGGTCGGGATGCCGGCGATCTTGCCGCCGCGCTTGAAGGCCGCCTCGGCAGTGATCAGCGATTCTGCCAGCGCCTCGGCAAAGCTGGAAAATCCGCGCTCGGAACTGCCGCGTTCGGCGAGTTCGAACAGCGCGCGTTCTGCCTTGTTGATCAGCGTCGAGCCGGTGTCTTCATCTTCGGGCGTCAGTGACTGCGACTGGATGCTAGCGCCGACGCGGATCAGTTCGCGGCGGATCGCAAGGTCGCGGATGATGCGCGCATAATCCTTCACCTCGGGCCCGAAGGCGGCGGCGTCCAGCAGGTCGACGAGGTATTTTCCGCCGCCGATCTCCGCCAGCTTTTCCTTCTGCTCGAAATGTTCCCGCAGCGTTACGCCGTCCGCCACGCGGCCGGTCTGGATCATGTTGGAGGCGACTTCATACAGCAGGCTGTGGGCCGGGGCGTAGAAGTCCACCGGACGCAGGATGTCGGCGATGTACTGGTAGACGTTGTTGTCGAACAGGATCGCGCCCAGCACGGCGGCTTCGGCGGCGAGGTTGTGCGGCGAGACAACGGGCGTCTGCGAGGTCGTTTGCTGGTTCATGCGCTGACTTTAGCTCAACCGGCAGGGGAGCGCGCGGGGGAGGCCGCACATTCCCGAAACGAATCACAAGAAAAAAGCCGCGGCTGTGGAAAGCCGCGGCTCTTGTTGTGTATCCGGTGGGACGAGGCTTACTCGTCGTCGCCCATCGGGCCGCGTTCGGCAGCCGCTTCGGCCAGTTCGCTGGCCTGTTCGGCAGCGAAGGCAGCGTTGGCAGCCTGCAGGGCTTCGGCGATGTTCTCGCCGCGGGCCTGACGCTCGGCTTCTTCCGGCGAACGCGCCACGTTGACCTGGATCTTCACGGTCACTTCGGCGTGCAGGCGGATCGAGACGTCGAACATGCCGATCGACTTGATCGGCTTGTCGAGGCGAACGGCTGCGCGGTCGACCTTGTGGCCGGCAGCTTCAGCGGCGTCTGCCACGTCGCGGGCCGAGACCGAACCGTACAGTTGGCCGGTTTCGCCAGCCTGGCGGATCAGCACGAAGACGGCGCCTTCGAGCTTCTCGGCATCGGTCTGGGCGGCCGCGCGGGCTGCAGCGTTGCGGGCTTCGATCGCTTCGCGCTCGTTTTCGAAACGCTTGCGGTTGCGGTCGTTGGCGATCAGCGCCTTGCCTTGCGGGATCAGGAAGTTGCGCGCGAAGCCGTTCTTCACGCGGACTTCGTCGCCGATCTTGCCGAGGCGTTCGATGCGCTCAAGGAGGATGACTTGCATGGGGGTCTCTCCTTACTTCACTTCAAACGGGATCAGGGCGAGCATACGGGCGCGCTTGATCGCCTGGGCCAGCTTGCGCTGATTTTTCAGGTTCACGGCGGTGATGCGGCTCGGCACGATCTTCCCTTTTTCAGAGATGTAGCGCTGCAGCAGCTTCACGTCCTTGTAGTCGATTTCCTGTGCGTGTTCGCCCGTGAACGGGTCCACTTTGCGCCGGCGTCCGAAGGGACGGCGGGCCGGAATGTTCGTGATGTTGATTTTCTGTGCCATGTGTCTGGTTCCTTCCCCTTAGTCGCGCGGACGGCGCTCTTTGCGCGACAGAACCGGCGACGGCTCGTCGGACAGCGTTTCGACGCGGACGGTGAGGTAACGCATCACATCTTCGGAGATGCGCTGGCGGCGCTCAAGTTCATGGATCGCTTCGGCCGGCCCATCGATATTGATGAGCGAGTAGTGGCCCTTGCGCTGTTTCTTGATCGGGTAGGCGAGGCTGCGAAGGCCCCAGTATTCGGTCTTGCCGAC
>CAZXQD010000095.1:0-12289 GCA_964643405.1 uncultured Hyphomonas sp.
ACGCCATTGGGCCGACTTACCCACGATTCGAATCCCGTGGATACGCCGGAACCCCAATAAACACGGGCTAAACGCCCAGAATCCAGCCCTCTTCGGCCACCACGATCCCTGTTTGTTCCTCAGAAAGGGATTTGCCTGTGGAAAACGCCGCGCCAAGGGCGTTTTTCTCGTCCAGATCGGCGTAGTGGCGGGCGATCTGGCGGACCTGGGCCTCGTCGGCGACCTCGCCTTTTTCGGGTGCCGGCTTCACAAGCGAGGGGTAGATCTCCGCGATCACAACCTCGACTCCCTCAAGCATTTCGGCGGTCAGGGGGCCGCCCTCACCGATCTCGAATGGCCAGACGCGCGCCTTCGGCCAGGCCTGCCGGAGGGCATGCACATGGGGGATGCCGGTCAGGCTCTGGCTTCCCACTGATCCTGCACCGTAAAGTTGCCAGCAGGATTTCGGCGATGCGCCCGGCACGCTGCGCAGATGCTGCTCCGCGAGGCGGAATTCGGCGAGCGGCTGGCCGGCATAGTCGGGCTTCGTCGAGGACAATGTCGTCGCACGGTCGGACGGCGGCGCGCCCCAGAAGGGATAGGGGCCCTTGGAGATCGTGTAGTTCAGGCCGGCGGCAATCGCGAAGCGCGGACGCGAATTGTTGTCCGGCTTGTCCTTGTAGCGCGTGGCGAGATGGGCGTGCATCGCTGCCCAGGGCGCTTGCTTGGCCGTATCGAGGCCAAGCGCTTTCGCCGTGCCCGCCGGATAGCCGAGCGAGAAGTCAAAGCCGAGCAGAACCTTGTCGCCGCGCTTCGTCAGCTTGGCGACCATGTCCTCGATGAAAGCGCGGGCCTTCAGGCGCGTGTCGATATTCACCGCCTTGAACTGCAGCTTCAGGCGCGCGTCCTTGACCAGCATGCCGATCCAGATCGAGTTCGGGCCGAGTGCAGGCTTTGCCGCCGCGCTCCAGTCCACCATGATGTAAGCGTCGAACAGGGCCATGGTCAGGCAAGTTTCACAAGCATCTTGCCGGTATTGGCGCCGGTGAAGAGGCCGAGGAAGGCGTCAGGCGCCTTCTCGATGCCGTTCATTACGGTCTCCTCGAATTTCATCTGGCTGCTCGCAATCCATTTCGCCATGTCGGCAAGGAAAGCCGGCTGCATGTCGGCGTGCGACGACACGATGAAGCCCTGAAGCTTCAGCTGCTTGCCGACGGCCTGGATGATATTGTGCGGACCTTCCGGTTTGCCGGTCTCGTTGTACTGCGCAATCATTCCGCACAGCGCGAAGCGCGCCAGAGGCCGGGCCATTTCGATGGCGGCGGTCAGGTGGTCACCGCCGACATTGTCGAAGTACACGTCGATGCCTTTCAGCGCAGCCGCGCGCAGCGCTGCCACGAGGCCGTCAAAGCCCTTGGCCTGCTTGTAGTCGATGACATGATCGGCGCCGAGCGACTTGACGAGCGCGCACTTGTCCGCGCCGCCCGCCGAACCGATGACAGTCGCGCCCTTGATCTTGGCGATCTGGACGACTGTTGACCCGACAGCGCCAGCCGCGCCGGACACGAATACGACATCGGTCGGCTTCAGTTCCGCGATGCGTAACAGGCCCGCATAGGCCGTAAGACCGGGCATCCCGGCAACGCCGAGGAAAGCGCTCTCCGGCAATCCGGTGGCGGGCAGTTTCTGCACAGCCGCCGCCGCCGGCTTTGCCGTCCAGGCAGTGCGCCAGCCAAGGAAGGACGAGACGAGGTCACCCACCTTGTAGTCCGGATGCGCCGAAGCGGTGACGCGTCCGACCGCGCCACCCTGCAGCGTCTCGCCGATCTGGAACGGCGGCACATAGCTCTCGCGGTCATACATCCGGCCGCGCATGTAGGGGTCAACCGACATCCAGGTATTCATCACCTGGATCTCGCCGTCCGCCGGCGCCGGCACGTCCACCGTCTTCGTCTGGAAATCCGAAAGTTTCGGCATGCCCACGGGGCGGGCTGCAAGAGACCATTCCGTCGAAGTCATTTTGGCCATGTCCATCACCTTTGCATTGTTTTGTGCTGGGTCCACATGAACCGGCTGGCGCGGCCTGTGAAGGGGGGCGAGCGGAAGAATCCGTTGCCGCTGCGACACTTGCAGCGCCGCGTTTAGGGTGCCATTGCGGTGGGCAAAAGGGACGGAACCCGGATGACCAGGCTGAAAGTGGGCGTCGCAGGCGCAGGTGTTTTCGGAAACTACCATGCGCAGAAGGCTGCGGCGTCCGCCCGCGCCGACCTGACCGGCATTTTCGATGTGGACCTTGCACGGGCTGAAAAGTTGGCGGAAACCTTCGGCGCGCGCGGCTATGATGATTACGCGGCTTTCCTTGAAGACTGTGACGCGGTGGTGATTGCCGTTCCAGCGACATGGCACGAGTCCCTCGCGCGGCAGGCCATCGAATCAAACCGCCATGTGCTGGTCGAAAAGCCGCTGGCCCTCTCCCATGTCGCCGCGCGCGACCTTGCCGATGAAGCCGCAGCGCGCGGACGCATCCTGCAGGTTGGCCATCAGGAGCGTTTCGTTGCCAAAGCAATGGGCGTGCTCGCCATCGAGGAAACACCGCTGCTTGTCGAGTCCGTGCGCTCCGGTCCGCCCGCACCCGGGGGCCGTGCAGGCGATGTCTCGGTGATCTGGGACCTGATGATCCACGATCTCGATCTTGCTGCGATGATGCTGGGCCGCGAGTTCACCGGCGTCGAGGCGACCGGCCGCCGCGTACATTCCCCGCACATCGACGAAGCGGAAGCGGTGTTTACCTATGCGGGCGGCGGCAAGGCGAAGCTGCGCGCCAGCCGCGCGGCAGACTTCCGTGAACGGACGATGCGGGTGGTCTATCCCTCCGGCGAGATCGACATCGATTTCCTCACGCGCAAGCTGAAGAATACGACGCCCTACGAAGTGCGCGTCGACATTGCGGCAGAATTGCCCGACCCTCTCGGGGCCGCTGACGAAGGCTTCTACGCCGCCTGTCTGGGTCTCGCGCGCAGCCCTGTGCCCGCGCATGGCACGGTCGCGGCAGTCGCCATGGCGGAAGCGGCCGAAGCGGCTGTCCTGGCCGGCGTGGACTAGTTCGCCGCCACGTCGCGGTAGACGACGCGCGCGCCCGTCCGCGCCTCGCCCTTGCTGACGAGCTTCACCAGCTCCTTTGCCACCGCTTCGGGCGTGGGCAGGGTTAGCGGGTCTTCGCCCGGCATCGCTTCGGCGCGCATGCCGGTGCGCACAGCGCCGGGATCGAACAGGTTCACGCGCAGCGCCATCTTCTCGTTCTCGTCGGCCCAGGCTTTGACCAGCGCTTCAAGCCCCGCCTTGGAAGCCTGATAGGGGCCCCAGAACGCGCGCGGGCGCGGCACTACGCCGGAGGTGACGAACACGGCGCGCGGCGCATCCGACTGGTGCAGCAGCGGCCCGAGCGCGCGGATGAGGTGCGCATTGGCCGTGAGGTTCACGTGGATGGTTTCCTCAAGGCTGCGCGGGCCGGTCGTCTCCAGCGGGCCGAGTGTGCCGAGAATGCCGGCATTGGCGACAAACCCATCGAGATGCCCGAACTTCTCCATCATCGCCTTGCCCAGCGTCTCGATGCCTTTCGTATCCTTCAGGTCCATCGGCACCAGCAGCGCTTCGGAGCCCAGCGCGCGGATTTCGTCGTCCAGCTTCTGCAGCGCGGCCTTGGAGCGGGCCACGGCAATCACGAGATCACCCTGCCGGGCGAGTTCCAGTGCAGCCGCGCGGCCAATACCGCGCGAAGCGCCAGTGACGAGTATGAGGCGGGGTGTCTGGGTCATCGCGCGCCTTTAGCGCGCGGCTTACACATCGTCCAGAAGCGAGAGCTGGCGTTCCTTGTCGGCCTGGTCCTGCTGGTAGTCGACGAGTGGTGTCGGATAGTCGCCGGTGAAACAATGATCCGCGAATTGCGGGATCATGCTGTTGCGCAGCGGTTCGCCGATCGCCTTGTAGAGACCGGGCACCGAGAGGAAGCCGAGGCTCTCGACCTTCAGCTCCTGCACCATCTCCTCATGCGTATGGGTCGCGGCGAAGAGTTCGGACTTGCCGGCCATGTCGATGCCGTAGAAGTCCGGGTTCAGGATCGGCGGGCTGGCGGAGCGGAAGTGGATCTCCCGCGCGCCCGCCTCGCGCACCATCTGCACGATCTTCTTCGAGGTGTTGCCGCGCACGATGGAGTCGTCGACGAGAATGACACGCTTGCCCTCAAGCACCGAGCGGTTCGGGCTGTGCTTCTTGGAAATGGCCGTCTGGCGTCCGGTCTGCGTCGGCTGGATGAAGGTCCGGCCGACATAGTGGTTACGGATAATGCCCATCTGGAACGGGATGCCGGAGGCTTCCGAAAAGCCGAGCGCGGCGGGCACGCCCGAATCCGGTACCGGCACGATCACGTCCGCATCGGCAGGCGTCTCGGCGGCCAGCTGGTGACCCATGCGGCGGCGCACTTCGTAGACCGACCGGCCCTGGATGAAACTGTCCGGCCGCGCGAAGTAGACATATTCGAACACGCAGGGACTCGGCGGGCGCGGCGCGAAGGCGCGGAAGCTCTCGAGGCCTTCCTCGGAGATGACGACGACTTCGCCATTCTCGATCTCGCGCACGAATTCGGCGCCGATGATGTCGAGCGCGCAGGTCTCCGAAGCGAGCACATAGCCCGTGCCGATGCGGCCCAGCACCAGCGGGCGCAGGCCGATGGGATCGCGCGCGCCGATCAGTTTCTTGCCGGTGATGCCGACGAGGGCGTAGCCGCCTTCGATCTGGTGCATTGCGTCGATCAGGCGGTCGACAAAGCGTTTCTTCGAGCTGCGGGCGACGAGGTGGAGGATCACCTCGGTGTCCATGGTGGACTGGAAGATGGCGCCATCCTTGACCAGTTGCTGGCGCACCTGACGCGCGTTCGTCAGGTTGCCGTTGTGGGCGACCGCGAAGCCGCCGAGGGCAAGGTCGGCGAAGATCGGCTGGATGTTCCGGGCAATCGGTCGGCCCTGGGTGGAGTAGCGGTTATGGCCGATGGCAGCATGGCCGGGCAGGCGCTGGCGCAGGTCGCCGCCGAAATACTCGCCGACAAGGCCCATGTGCCTTTCGGAGCTGAAGCGCTTGCCGTCGAAGCTGACGATGCCGCACGCTTCCTGCCCCCGGTGCTGGAGGGCATGCAGGCCGAGCGCTGTCAGCAGGCTCGCTTCCTTGTTCCCGAACACGCCAAATACGCCGCACTCTTCGCGGGGCTTGTCGTCGTCATTGTCGAAATAGGCCATCGGAAGGTCCGACTCGCTTTGGGGGCCAGTGTCCGCCGGGATATAGTTGCGTTTATCCGGCAGCGAAAGGGCGCAGATGCCATCGGCCGGGCCGAACTTGCGGCCGGACGGGACAGATGTGCCAGAAAGAGCCGTAGCCTCCGGCCGGAAAAGCCTCGCCTAAAGCATCCGCGAAGGCGTCAGTTTCGGATGGATCACCAGGACGTCGAAAAGGCCCCGCGGCGGTACGTTCAGAATGTCTTGTGGCAGAGGTTCGGCGCTGGCAGCAAAGCCGTACCAGTCGAGGCCGATCGGCGTTTCCCGCCAGTCTGCCATGCGCGCATCCTGCGGCAGGCGCGACAGGTCGAACCATGCCGTCCTGGTGCTGGCCGAGGCGAGCAGGGCGTTCAGCGTGCCGGGCCGCGCCGTTCGCTTCACGCGCACAGGCTGCGCGTCGGCGGGTGGTGGATCGCCCGCCGGCGTGGCGAAGAACTCCGCTTCCGCAAAATCCTGGATCACCACTTTGTAGCCCGCGCCAAGCCGGTCGCGCAGCACGGCGCCGCTTGGCACATAGCCGGCACTGTCACCGCCGGGGCGGCCACCTGCAACATGCGAATTGTGCCCCCAGAATACGGCGGGTTGACCCTTGGACAGCGTGATCGCGTTCTCCGCCATGAACACATCGCGGCGGCTCCAGTATTCAGGCGTCGCACGGGTCAGGTCGCCGTCGCTCGTCTCGTATTCGAAGGCGTTCAGGCCCTGCCACGCGCGGCGCGCCGTGAACGCGGCGTCCGGCAGGCCGGCGCTGTTGAGTTCGGCCTCGAGCATCCGGCAGGCCGTTTCAGCCGCATTTAGCTGCGCCGAGGTCAGCTGTTTCAGCATGACGGAGTGTCGGCGGCCGCGTGCCTCGGCGGTCAGGATCGGCTCCAGCGCGCCGGAAAGCGCTTCGGCAGCGCCGGAATTGACGACTGCCAACGCGGCAAGCGCATCGGCTGCATCCTGGCTGCTCGCCTGGCAATCGACACCGATGACGCGGACGGGCCGGTCGGCGTTCACGGCGTTCCAGCCGCGCAGCCAGGACAGCAGGTCGGCCATCACTTCGGTCTTGAGGATGCTGAATACCGGTGCCTGCCGGACCGCATCCGCCGCCAACAGGCCGGTCGGCGCGGCGGAGGCATAGGCATCCAGCTGCGCGGTTCCGGTACGATTGGCTTCCAGCAGCACGATGCGCAGGTCATGGTCCTGAACCAGCGACTGGATGAGCAGGGACTTCAGCAGCGCGTCTTCGTGCGAGCCGTGGGTTGCCTCACCGAGGCCAATCATCTGTGCACCGGCAAGCAGCGCGGCAAGCGCGCTGATGCCGGAGTCCTCAAGCGCGAAGCTGTTAATGGTCACGGCTTCAGCGGCGAGGAGGTCGCGGATGTCAGTAGAAGCCACAAGGGACGGTTTATCCTCGCCGGTCACCGGAGTGGCACAGGCTGTGACAACCGCAACCGACGCCGAAGCCAAGAGGAAATGGCGGCGCGACAGGGAAGTGTGGCTATGCGGCAAGGTCATCCTCCCCTTCGGACAGGTGTGGCGGCCAGACTAGCCCGGCCCGCCATGGCATCAAGTTCAGTCGCCTGAGGCGGGTGCCGGATCCGTGACGCTGCGGCTGACTTCGCGCGCTTCGCCGGTCACGGCATCGGCGGCCTTGGCAAGGATCGGGTAGCTGAAGCTGTCCTGGATAAACGGCGGCACCCGGTCATCCTCCAGGCCGACTGACAGCAGCACGGCGAAGAAGACCAGCGCCACGCCGCCGCGGATCACGCCGAAGACGAGCCCGGCGATATGGTCGAACAGGCCGATGTCGCCATTCGTCATGATCGACTTTGACAAGGCTTGTCCAAGCCAGGCGACGATCACGTAGACGATCAGAAACGCTGAGACGACAAGGATGATATCCGGCGCCAGCGGGTGGCTGCCCGCCGGCAGCAAGTCTGCAACCGTGCCATGAAGGAATTTCCGCGCATAATAGGCTGCCGCCAGTGCGCCGATGAAGGCACCGAGCGTGGCAAGCTCGCGCAGGAAGCCGCGCGCAAAGGCCATGATGGCGGAAATGATGATGATGCCGAGCGCGATGCCGTCAAAAGCAGAAATGTTTTCAAGCATTTGCGGCGTCCGGCGCAAGGAGATCGACCAGCGCGATAAGCCGTGCAATCGGCGTCATCGTCAAGCCGCCCTCTGCCGCTGGGCTGCTGTCCGGGCCGTAGGCACGCAGGAAGCCGAGCCGGGCCGCTTCCTTCAGGCGCTGGTCCATCCTCGGTGCTGCCCGGACTGCACCGGACAGGGCAATCTCTCCGAAGAAAACACTGCGGTTCGGCACAGGATTTCCGGACAGCGAGGACAAAAGCGCCGCAGCAGCGGCCAGGTCACCCGCTGGCTCGTTGATCCGGTAGCCGCCTGCCACGGAGAGGTAGACATCCATGCCTGCGAAGTTCACGCCGCAGCGCGCTTCCAGAACGGCCATGACCATGGCGAGGCGCCCGGAATCGAAGCCGATCACGCTGCGCCGGGGCGTGCCGAAGGGGCTCTTGGCGACGAGGGCCTGAACCTCCGCCAGCACCGGGCGCGAGCCTTCCATCGCCGCGAATACTGCCGTGCCGCCGCCGGGCTCCGCTTCGGCCGAGAGGAACAGGGCGGAAGGCTCCTTGGCGGGTGTCAGGCCGAGGGCATGCATCTCGAAAATGCCAATCTCGTCCGTCGGCCCGAAGCGGTTTTTCACGGCGCGCAGGATGCGGAACTGATGGCCGCGCTCGCCTTCAAAGTAGAAGACCGCGTCCACCATATGCTCCACCACGCGGGGCCCCGCGATAGTGCCTTCCTTGGTGACGTGGCCGACGAGGACCAACGCCGCGCCGGACTTCTTCGCCCAGCGGACCAGTTCCTGAGCGCAGGCGCGGACCTGCGCGACCGAACCGGGCGCTGCCTCGAGACTGTCAGACCAGAGCGTCTGAATCGAGTCGATCACCACGAAGCCGGGAGCGGCTTCCTTGAGTGCGGCAAGGATGCGCCGCAGGTCCGTCTCGGTGGCAAGCTGTACGGGTGAGCCGGATACTTTGAGACGTTTGGCGCGCTCCTGGATCTGTGCAGCGGCTTCCTCCCCGGAGACATAGACGGTTTTCACGCCGTTGCGCGCGAGGCGGGCCGCTGCCTGAAGAAGCAGTGTGGACTTGCCGATGCCGGGGTCACCCCCGATCAGTGTGGCCGAGGAGGGCACGATCCCGCCGCCGAACACGCGGTCCAGTTCTTCGACGCCGATCACTATGCGCGGCGGTGTTTCCACATCGGCGTTCAGCGCAATGAATTCCGTCTTCGGGCCGCGCTTTGCCGTAGGGGACTTGTCAGCCTTCAGGGCACCCGGGGGCGCGCTGACAGCTTCTTCCACCAACGTGTTCCACTCGCCGCAGGCCTCGCAGCGGCCAGCCCATTTGGCATGTACGGCGCCGCACGACTGGCAGACGAAGGCGGAGGTGGAGGCTTTGGCCATGAGGGGAAGGGTTATGCGGGTTCGCGGAGGCGTGGCAAGGGCTGAAGGCTGCGCATCGCGCGGCCGGACTCGCCTCAACAGCTTGCGCCTGTAGGCGCCCGGGTCGCCTGATGCGCCGCGAGGCGCCAGATGTTTGCCTGCCGGATATAGGTTCGCGTGTAGCGGTTATGCTCCATCTCGCGCCCGGTTCCCGGCTTTTCCACCTCGATATCCACGAGCCCCGTGACGATGGCGGCATTGCCGTGGAAGCGGATGCTGGTTTCGCAGCGCACGACGGACAGGTAGCGGATATCTGCAGTTCTGATCTGGGCCAGCCATTGATCGCGGTTTGTCATCACGCCGCCGGGACCGATGCGGCTCAGGTCGTCCGTCAGCAGCTGCGCCAGGGCCTCTGCATCATTGGCGATGAGCGCGTCATCGACAGCCGTTTGAAGGGCGAGGATTGTCTCGCTGTCGTCTGCAGGCGGCCGGTGGGCGCACGCCGCACTTCCCAGAACAAGCATGGCAGCCAGCGCTGCCTTGAATGAGCCCGTCACCAGACTTTCCCCCGACGCTTCGCAGGTGACGCTGCGCAATCTGCGGGGCGCGGTCAAGCGGGACCGCTGGCCCGCCGGAGGAGTCTCGGCTAGACCCCGCCCCATGAAACATGTCGCGATCATTGGCGCGGGGCCTGCGGGGCTGATGGCGGCGGAGGCGGCGCTGGGCGCGGGCGCGCGGGTGGATATCTATGACGCGATGCCGAGCGCGGGGCGCAAGTTCCTGATGGCCGGCAAGAGCGGTCTGAACATCACGCATTCCGAAGACGAGGCGGTGTTCCGCACGCGGTATGATGCGCCGGATGAGCGGCTGGCGAAGATGGTGGATGCGTTCGGGCCTTCAGAGATCGTGAAGTGGATGGCGGGGCTGGGTATCGAAGCGCATGTCGGCTCGTCGGGACGAGTGTTTCCGATCGGGATGAAGGCCTCGCCGCTGCTGCGCCGCTGGCTGGCGCGGCTGGGCGAGGCGGGCGCTGTGCTGCACGCGCGCCATCGCTGGACGGGATGGAATGCGGATGGGGCGCATACGTTCGAGACGATGACGGGGCGCGTTGCTTTGAAGCCAGATGCAACCGTACTGGCACTGGGCGGGGCGAGCTGGAAGCGGCTCGGATCGGACGGGGCCTGGGCGGATTTGCTGGCGAAGCGGGGCGTGGCGCTGGAGCCTTTTGCGCCGTCCAATTGCGGGTTCGTGGTGGCGTGGTCGGACAAGATGCGGGCGCATGAGGGGGCGCCGGTGAAGTCGGTTTCCTTGTCCGCACACGGACAAAGTGTGCGCGGGGATTTTGTCATAACGCGCACCGGGATCGAGAGCGGCGCGGTCTACCCGCTCGCTGCCGCATTGCGCCGGGATCTTGCGGCGGACGGTCGCGCCGTATTGATGATCGACCTTCTTCCGGAGGCGGAGGAAGCGGCGCTTGCCGCGCGTCTCGCGGGGGCGCATCCGAAAGACTCACTGTCAAACCGTTTGCGCAAGGCGGTGAAAATCGATGGCATCAAAGCCGCGTTGCTGCACGAAGTGACGAAGGGAAATGCACCGCGCGAGCCGGAGGCGCTGGCGCGGTTGTTGAAGGCCCTGCCGCTGGTGCTGACTGGTACGGCGGCGATGGATACGGCGATTTCCACTTCGGGAGGCGTGCCGTGGGAGGCGCTGGACGACGGCCTGATGTTGAAGGCTTTGCCGGGTGTGTTCTGCGCCGGGGAAATGATCGCGTGGGATGCGCCGACGGGCGGCTATCTGCTGACCGCGTGCCTGGCGACCGGGCGTGTAGTGGGGTTGGCGGCGGGGCGGATGTAGTTCCGGAATCAGGCGTTTTCGCCATTTTTTCCCTAGGTCCGTGGGCGGAGGTGTTGCGCAAGGTTTGGGGGCGGGTTTTCCAACCGTTTGACGGGAGTGGGTTTTATTTGGTCCTGGTCTTGTTTCCTGTAGGCGCAAGTTTCGGCAGTTCGCTTACAAATGGCCTCATCCTGTTGCGGCCTTTGTATTTCTGATGTCGATTTTTTCTCATCGATTCTCGTTTTTTATCATCTGGTATCGATCTGTTATCGCTGGCTCTCGGGGCGAGCGGATTTCGGCCTTTGGCCCCTGTCCGAACTACGGTTCGTGGGGGTGAGGCCGAGTGTAACCCCGCGCGGAGGGGTGTGGCGCAAGTTTTCGTGCGAAATCTTTCAGGCGTTTGATGCGTCTACGGATTTTATTCCGGGAGGGGGGCGAATTTGTTGCATAGGCCGGGCGGTAGAGAAGAATGGTGGGTTACGCCTTCGGCTAACCCATCGTACGAAGTGCGTAGCGACGCTGAATGCGATTGCATCAAACTGCTGTAGTTTCCATCCGCTTCGTGATTTGACATGGAATCTTGGAACCTCAGTTATGAGGAAGCATGATGCCTAAATATAGAAGAACTCCAAATCGTATCCGATTTATAGCTATCGTTGCGAGTAAACTGTGTATCGGGCTCTCGGCTTGTGGGGCGCCTGCAGACGATCTGCCGCTCCAGCCAGACGAAGCCGAACAACACGTCTGCGAGGCGCTCAAAATACTTTTCGAGGCAAACCCACCGGAACAAAGTCTTCTGGATAGAGTCGCGCAACTTCAGGCTATTGAAGAGACGTGCGGATTGCCGGTCGCTGAATCCTTGGGTGACTATGCTGACCCAGCGGTGATTGAATGGCGGAAAGGTCGATAGTCTAAGGCGCGGAGGTAGCCTAAATCGCCGGCTGGATCGGCCCTTCGGCGCGTCCGTTCACGAACTGGTCGACGAAGGGGTTGCCGCTGTCGTAGACGGCAGAGGCGGGGCCGCGCCAGATGATGCGGCCTTCGAACAGCATGGCGATTTCGTCGGCGATCTTGCGGGCGCTCGCCATGTCGTGGGTGATCGAGACGGCGGCGGCGCCGAGGCTGCGGACCATTTCGAGGATCAGGTCGTTGATGGCGTCGGCGGTGATCGGGTCGAGGCCGGTGGTCGGCTCGTCGAAGAAGATCAGGTCCGGCTCGGAGATGATCGAGCGGGCGAGGGAGACGCGCTTCTGCATGCCGCCGGAAATTTCTGCGGGATAGAGGTTTGCAACGTCCGACCCCAGACGAACCTTCTTCAGCGTCGCGATGGCGCGCTCTTTGGCGTCCTTGCGCTTCGTGCCTTCGGCATTGATCAGGCGGAAGGCGACATTTTCCCAGACGGTCAGCGAGTCGAACAGCGCGCCGGACTGGAACAGCATGCCGATGCGCGCGCGCATTCTTTCGCGCGCCTTGCCGGTGGCCTTGGTCACATCTTCGCCGTCGAAGAAGATCTTGCCCTTGTCCGGCGTCATCAGGCCGAGCGCATTCTTCAGCATCACCGACTTGCCGGAGCCCGAGCCGCCGATCACCACGAGGCTCTGGCCCGGCGCGACATCGAGATCGACCCCGCGCAGGACGTGTTTCGTGCCGAAGGATTTCTCGACGCCTTCGAGTTTCAAGAGCGGCGCGCTCATAGCCCGAT
>CAZXQD010000096.1:0-12165 GCA_964643405.1 uncultured Hyphomonas sp.
GTTCTCCGTTGCGAGCGTAGACGACAACATAGTCATGATCGACGGAGAAGTGCTTGGCGCTGCTTTTCGGTGCGTAGACTTTCTGCCAGATAATGTTGGCGATGAAGTTTTCAGGCCCGAAAATTTCATCCAACAATGCTCGAAGATTCTGCAGCTCGTTGTCGTCAACGCTGACGAAGATAACACCGCGTTCATCCAGCAGTGTCCTGGCAAGCCGCAGACGCGGCATCATCATGCTTAGCCAATCGGTATGGAAACGACCGGAGGCATCGGTGTTGGACGTAAGCTTTCGGCCCCCGGCGATCTGACCCGTGATCTCCAAGTAGTTCCCAATACTGTCGCGGAAGTCATCGGGATAGATGAAGTCCTTGCCAGTATTATAGGGAGGGTCGATGTAGATCAGCTTCACTTTTCCGGCGTAGCTTTTCTGCAGGAGCTTCAGGACTTCGAGATTGTCGCCCTCGATCATCAGGTTCTGCGTGGTGTCCCAATCGACGCTTTCTTCCTGACACGGCAAAAGGGTTCCAGTCGAAGGCGTTAGTGCAATCTGCCGTGCACGGCGTTTGCCATGCCAGTTAAGTCCATACTTCTCCTCGCGCTCATCCACTGCGCCGCCGAGCAGACTCTTTAGAACCTCGAAGTCGACCTTTCCCTCGGCGAACGCGTCTGGGAATAGCGACTTGAGCGCGTCGATGTTTGCCGCGACCATGTCGGCGCTTTGAGTGTCGGGGTCGTTCAGTTCAAGCTTCTTCATTAGTTCCTCAAATATCCGCGATGGTCCTAGGCAATCAGCCAACGAAACTTGTCTGCAATCAATTGCTTACGTGTACGGATGAATTCTTCAAAGTTATCCATTTCCCAGAGCTTTGGATCGCGGGGAATTAGATGGCGATCTAGGTAGGCAGTATCTTTGTTGGCGAACCAGTCCTTGGGCAATGTATCAGATTTCCCACCAGCTCCATTCTCCTCACGCGTAAGAAGCATGCAATTCGCCAACTGATCCCGAATGTGACTTTGGTACTTCATGACATTCCTGCCCGAGGCAGGATTTACTTCTTTGACTTGGCGCAGGACGCTTTGAGGGAATATGTGATCAACTTGCGGGAGGTTGTTCTCATAAGACGGCGAATGATTGAAGTCGCGGTACCAAAGATTAAAGAGAAGATGGACGTTCTCGCTGCCATAACCCATCTCCAGAAGTCGATCTTCCGTAAGTGTCAGGCTGCGGTTCTGGTTGAGAATGACGTTATAGACTTCGTCGACCGGAAAAGACTTCTGCTCCTGGATCAATTTGACCAATGCATCCAGAAGCCGGTCTGATTGCCCCCCAAACGCTCCCGTGAGCAATCCGCGAAGCAGATATTCGTCGAGCCGGGTCGCTGATTTCCAGGCAGCTTCGTGATGATACCGCAAATACACAAGTGGAATGAGTGACAGATACGAGGGCAATGCCTTGTCACATTGGATGAAGGTCTTGCCACGCACGAAATCAAGTACGTCCTTTATAGCCTGTGAAATTTGATCCCACTGCCTCTCGATTTCTTCTCTGATGCCGGGTTGCCGAAACTTAGAAACTTCGTAGCGCGCGCCCTTGTCCAGTAACGCGAGGCAGGTTTTCAGGACAAAATCCCGGTCAAACGCAAAGCCATGCTTGTTCAGTGTCGAGAGCAACTCTTCCATCGACTTATCGGCAACGTCCCAGGTTGCACTCAGGAGAGAGAACAGCAGATCGGATTTTCCGAGCTTTGTTCCACCGGAGTTAGCGCGGATGAAAACTTCCACGACGTCATCTTCAGTGTACAGAGTGGGATTATCGATGCTATCGAGTTCCTGATAAGTCACAGCCTCGTCCATTTTGAACGTACGGTCGATCAGGTCGAGATGGTCTGCGATCTTGTCAGTCTCCGCTTTCGTGAGAAGGCGGGGGGCTAAAGCAGAAATTTCGTCACTCAGCTCTCGCTTTTTCTTTGTCGTGAAGACTAGTGTTTTGAACTTCACCCAAGGAAAGGTAACGCCCGACGGGGACTTGAACTCGAACTTGAACTTGATGTCGTCAGGCGCCGAGACTTCGCCGCTTAGAATGTCGACGCAGAGTTCACGGCCCTCGAAGCTGCCAATGAGCCCGATGAAGAGGCTTTGAAGGCGTTGCTGACCGTCGAGCACCAGACATTTTCGCTTGTCGTCTTCAGGTACATAGAAGTGGCTCAGCTTCAGCTCTGAACTCCAGTTGTCGATGAATTTGCGTCGTCTTATCGAGCTCGTGGTCTTCCAGACAAGAAGCGTGCTAATCGGATACTCGCGAAGTATGGAATCGAACAAACGGCAAATCTGGTTTTCATCCCAGACAAAGGGACGCTGAATGTTAGGCAGCCAGAAACCGCCTTCTTCATCGGCATTGTTCAGAAAACCGACAATCTTCCGAATGGTCTGCTTTTGGTTCTTCACAACCGCCTCCCCCTACATGTCTTTGGTAACTTGCTGAAGCTGCTGGTGAGCAGCCTGGATTTCAAGGTTCAGCGCGACACGCCGACTTAGCTGCTTCTCGCGAATAGCCTTGGCGCGAAGGCCGGAGATCTCGCGCGTCAGCCGAGAATGGGCTTCGAGGGCTTCGCGGCGGCGTTCAATCACGGCGCCGTCGTCGCTTGCACCAAAGATGCCAGTGAGGCGCGCCGCATTCAGGGCTTCGATTCGAGTGAGCCACCCCTCGTACAAAGTCCATAGGTCGCGGCGGATCTGCTTGGCAAGGGAAAGACTTTGCAGGAAAGCCAGCTCATTGGCGCGTAAGTGTTCTGTTCTGATTCCTGCAACAGATACCAGACGTTCCACTACGACTTTACCGGAATCGTTCTGGGCGTGACGCTTATGCGCAACCGAAACCGCGACGCCCAGTTCATCCATCGTCACCAGGAACACCGGATACGGAATCGCGCGGTGGATCAACTCGATCAGCCGCGCGGCTTTCGCGGGCTTTCCTTGAGCGTCTTGCCGCAAGCCGCACACAACAACAGCGATCTCCAGATATTCGCGGGTGTCATCCGCAAAGCTCGGCACGCCGATCGTGCTAGGCTTGCAGGCGGCGAGCCATTGCAGTTCGTCTATGCCGTCCTGAATGGCCCGCTTGTCGGCGGATGTCGGGGCGCCTTGCTCGACCAGCAGCTTTTTTGGCACACGCACATCGACCCGCGCGTCTGGCGGCAAACCCAGCGCTTCGATGACTGGAAGGATGCCGGCTTCAGCGGTCAAACTGCGGGGCCCTCTGCGCCGGGCAGGATGACAAGGAACGCCACAACCTCAAAGTCGTTGATACCGGCGAATTCGCCCCTCATGCCGTGGGTGCCGCCCGGGGAGAAAAGACTGGCGACCGCGCGTTCTTCCTTCTTGCCGACAACAGATGCAACAGCACGCGCGAGAAGCTTCTGGTAGGGCTCCATGTCTCGGCCGAAGCGCGTCGCTTGATCGAACCGGGCACCGGCTTCAGCGTCCGGTAGGTCACGGCCAAGGCTGAGCTTCTTCAATGCATCAAGCACCTGCTTCGCTTGCGTAAATGGAAGCCTTATCTCGCCGTCATCGCCGACGTAGACCACGTAGTGCGGGCTTAACGGATAACCGGGCTCAGGGGATTTGAGTGCCGCTTCGCCAACAGCGCGAAGGCAAAAGATCACGCCAGGCTGAAGACCTGTGTCCCCGTTCGCCGAAGTGCTCCGCGGGGCGGAGGTTATGGCATAGGTCGCGAGCGGCAGCCCTTCCAACCGCTCCCTGTTCTCGCGCAGGTATCCCGAAAGATCGATACGAAAGTCGTTGAGCGTCAGGTCGGCAATCGAAACGCCGCTCGAAAGGTCCTCCAGATCGATCACCGCATCTTGCAGCTTCTGAAGCTGGGCGCGGCGATACTCCAGATCGTTCATCTGGTTGCCCGCTTGGAACTCGATCACGTTCTCCTCGCCGGTCGCTGAAACGTCCAGCAGCACCATGCGTCCGCTCACTCGGGATTCGAGATCTAGGTATTCATCGAGCTCCATGTTCGGCCAAAAATTCACAAGCTGGATCTGGGCGTTGGGCGAACCAATCCGGTCGATGCGGCCAAAACGTTGGATGATGCGAACCGGGTTCCAGTGGATGTCGTAATTGATGAGGAAGTCGCAATCCTGAAGGTTTTGGCCCTCCGAAATGCAGTCCGTGGCGATCAAGAGGTCAATCTCGCCCTCGGCGATCATCTCCGCAGGGCGCTCTTTCGAGCGCGGCGAGAAGGCACTGAGGATAGTGCTCATGTCGTTACGCAGCCCTGGCAAGGTGGTCTTGTTTGCTCCAGTGCCGGTGACGACAGCCGCGTTGAACCCCAACGTCTTCTTCGCCCACGGCGCCAACTCCCGATAAAGATAGTCTGCGGTGTCGGCGAAAGCGGTGAAAAGCAGCAATTTTCGATTGTCTGCATTGATGGGCTCGTGCGCCTTCGTGACGATTACTTGCTTCAACGCGTCGAGTTTTGCGTCACGATCGGCCGTCACCGCACGCGCGGCCGATAGCAGGGTCGCAAGCCGATTGCGATCCTCTGTAAGGTCTTGCCGCCAGCGCACCCGGTCTACGTCCTGAAGAAGAACTTTCACCTTGCGGCCAACCAGAAGGGATTCGAAGGCGGGATCGTCAACGTCGATATCGTCAATCGCGGTCTCTTCCACCGCCTCGTCGTGGGCTTCGATCTTCGAAAGCAAAGACTCCACGTCGGCAAGCTGCCGTTTGATCGTGAGCGCGAACGAGGCAACCGAACTCTCCATGCGCTTCAAAATGTTGATTCGAAGCAAGTGGATCAGGCTCTCTTCACGGTCCACCTGTCGGAAGAAGCTCTCACCGCCGCGAATTTTTGTGCTGTATTTCTCGTCGTAGGCCGCTTGCTTGTGCGGAAGCACGTAGCGCAAGGGCGTGTAGGCACCCAAAGTCAGCCGACGGATTTCATTGTTGATCTCCCGGATCGGCCGAAACTCGCCGGCCAGATCGACATCAGCTTTGATGTTGAAGGGCCTACGGCGCTCCGGAAATTGTCCAGTCTCTGCCGTGCCGTAGTACCGCTGCACGTGCTTGCGGGACCGTGCGATGGTCAGCAAGTCTAGCAGCTTGAAGTAGTCAAAGCCGAGCATGTCCATTAGCCGGGCGGGGCGCCGTTCGGCTTCCGACAGTTCAAGCCAGCGATTGAATTGCGCCTGGGCCTTCCTGATCGTCGCCTCGATGCTCGGGATGCCATGGCCAATCAATGCCAAGTCGTTTCCCTCAGTCATGAAGGCGATCTGATTTTTGATGTCCGCCAGCCGATTGTTCACGGGCGTCGCGGATAGCATGAGCACTTTCGTCTTCACACCTGCCTTAATCACCCTTTTCATAAGGTGATCGTAGCGCGTGTCGCGGTCGTTGTGTGTCGCCTTGTTCCGGAAGTTGTGGGACTCGTCGATGACGACGAGATCGTAGTTGCCCCAGTTGACGTGCGACAGATCAATATCACCAGACAACCCGCCGTCCCGCGATAAATCTGTATGGTTCAAAACATCATAGTTGAGGCGGTCCGCTGCAAGAACGTTCCGACGATCATTGGCCTTGTACAGCGTCCAATTGTCTCTCAATCGCTTCGGGCAAAGCACCAGAACGCGGTCATTTCGAAGCTCGTAATACTTGATGACCGCCAGAGCCTCGAACGTTTTTCCTAGGCCGACACTGTCGGCTATGATGCAACCACCAATTCGCTCAAGTTTGTCGATCGCGCCCATAACGCCGTCTCTCTGGAAGCGGAACAACTTCTTCCAGATTACGGTATCGCGAATGCCGGTCGCTGATTTGATTATCCGCTCTTCATCGAGTTCGTCGCCCAAATCTTTGAAAAGCTGGAACAGTGTCTGAAAATAGAGAAGGGACGGCGCCCGCTGAGAGCCCGCCTCGTCGAGAAGTGAGACGAGCTTGTCCCCTCCCGTTGAACCCGTCTTTAGCCCTTCCCAATTGACGCGAAACCAGTCGGCAAAGGCGGCTGCTTCGTCATCCTCGTCGGACGACTGAACCAAACCAAGGTGACCACCGGGCGTGATGCCCAGCCCTTCAGATGTGAAGGAGCAGGTGCCGAGCAAGGCGCGCTTTCGCTCCGCGCTTTGAATTACGATTAGCGACTGCGGGGGCGCGCTGGGCGCGCATCTGACGTCGGCGTGTTTTCTGATCCAGTCCGCCGCTAGCCGAGCCAACCAACGGCCTTGAAGTTGTCCACGAAACGCAATGTCGGCAGGTCCTCCGAACAGGGACTCTGCCAACGCGCTTTCATCCCCCAAAATCAAACGGCTGCTTTCGGCCTTCTCCAGGAGCTCACGGACTTCGGCAAATGCGCGAATCGAAAAAGTTGGTGACATCAAGTCGAACGCTGCGCCCGGCACGAGCCAATCGCGGAGCCGATCGATTACACGCTCGCTTCCAGTATTCCGAATGAGCTTCAAGAGTTACCCTACCTTCCAACTGGTCCCTATTCTGGAAACCAAAGCCACACTGCCCTTCTCCCGGCAATCGCTTGGTAGTGCAACTAAAATGAGAACTATTGATACGGCTAGGCGCATGGCGCGATAATTTTTGAAGTCGGCCTTACACTGGCGCTCAACTACCGCTGGCGGAGGCTTCTGTTAGGTACATCGGCGGCACCTGGCGAAAATGCATCAACTCGGGCTGATGCGGCTCGTCCGCTTGTGAGCAACTGCTTAAATGCGGCAGAGGCTGCGGAAGACCTTTGGACAAAACAACGGACCTCGTTGAGGTCTGTCTCGATTTAACGGGCAAAAACTTCAAAGCTGCCTTGCTGCAAGGTTTTCCGCCCAAGCCCGCACTGCTGAAGCGCGGTAGACGTTGCGAGTACCGCCGAGCTGGACCGGCTGGGGAAAGTTCAGTTCGGGATCGCGGCGGCGCTCCCAAAGTGTCTTACGGCTGATCTTCAGGAACGCGCAGGTCATGCGAGTGGTCCACCATTCATCTGTTGCTGTTAGGTGTTGGGCGGTTGCGGGCTGTGGATTGCGCCGCACAGGTGCCACCGGCCTGTCATTGGCCGGTTTGGGCGGTGCCGCCATGGGTGCAGGCCGCGTGGGCGCCGGTGGCGGGGCGGCGAACAGGTCGAACTGCGACGCGTTGGTGGGTTTGCGGACGGGCATGGGTTACTCCGTGTACGGTGCGAGGAGAATATCATCAGTGATAAGGACGCGGACGGGCGCGCCGGCGGGGACCCGAAGGGTGGGCCTGAGGTTCAGTTCGCGGTCGACGATGCGGCTGCCTGTTCTTGCGGCTTCCTGCGCCGCTGCGTCGCCAAGGCTGCGCGTGAACCCCTGATCGTCCTTGTCCTCCGCTTCATTGGCCAGGATGCTGAGGACCGCTGAGACCGCAATCGCGCCGCCGACACGGCCGAGATGATTGTCGACCTTTGCGGCGAGGCCCGCCGAGCCCGCTGCGTCAGTTGCCGCCATCTGGGGCAGATTGAGCGAGGCGCCGCTCGGCAGGAGCAGCCTGTCCCAGCTGAGGAACACACGGGTGTCGCCATAGCTGTTCTCGCTGTCATAGGTACCGATCAGGCGCGCGCCCTGCGGGATCAGCAGGTGGTCGCCTGTAACGCTGTCATAGACCGGCGCCGAGACCTGCGCGATGACGCGGCCCGGCAGGTCAGAATTGACCGCCGTCAGGAGCGCCGCCGGAATGACACTGCCTGACTGGATGAGAAAAGGCGGCCCCGGCGGCGGGCCGGGCGTGGCGGTGAGATACGACGCCTCTGAGGCTTTGTTGACTGAAGCCCCTCCCCCGATTGCGGGTTGCGCATTGGTGGCGACCGTTAGTGTTGGTTCACGGCGCTTGAAGAAGAGCTCGGCTTGGAGCGGCTCGCGAGCGGGCCCGGCTTCAGCTTTGTAAGCGGTATAGGCTGTGTCCTGCGGCTCGGGCTCGCCCCAGGCGCTGCCCTCCGGCAGGCTCAGGCCTTCTTCATAGCCTTCCGCATAGAGATCAAGGTGTTCCGGCGGACCGTCCGGACCCCACATCCTGTCATAGGGTTCTTCCTGCATGGCATTGGTTTGGGTTAACGCGCCTGTCTCATAGCGGGCCGGCAGCTGGCTCAGGCCTTCGGGCAGCGCAGCGGCGGCCGGCGGCGCAGTCTCCGTTCGAAGCGAGGCAGCCTCGGACCGGGGCGAGAGACCCGTGACAAGCGCAAAGGCAATGACCGCGCCGATGCCGCCGGCGCCCGCGAGCAGCACCTTGCGCGACAGGCGCTTCGGCGAGGGAGGATGCGCACGCAGGCGCACCGCCGCTTCCGCTGGAGAGATCTGGGGATCAGGGCGCGCGGTCATCATTCTTCGTCTCCGCTGCGTTTCGGCGCTTGGCGCAGGATGCTCACGACGACCGGCTTCTTCCGGCCAAGACGGAGCTCGGCCGCATCAAAGATGCGGTCAACCTCGTAGAGGGTTCCCCGGGTGCGGTAGTTGACAAGCTCCAGCCCTTCCGCCGTCCGGATGAACAGCGGAGGCATCTCCGAGGCCGCGATATCCTTCGGGAACTGGACATAGGTCTTGAGCCCGTCATCCCAGACCTTCTCCGGCATCCAGGCAGGCGGACCCTTGCGCGGCGCCTTCAAGACATAATCCTCGTGGACCGGGCGCAGCTCGGGTTCAGGTTTCGGCTCGGGAGTAGGTGGTTCGGGCGGCGCCGGATAAGTCCAGGCGGCCTGCGCGGTATAGACATCGCCGGCAGCCGAGACCGCCTCGATGAGGTAGGCGCGTCGGTCTGTGACGAGCACAATGTTGGTCTTGAGCCTTGGCGCTGACGGCTTGACGATCAGGATGGTGCGATTTGCAGAGACTGTGTTCGACACGCTCCAGCGCGCGGTGTCCGCCGCCGCAATATCGATCAGAACCTCCCCCGGCTCGAGCAGCAGCGTCGAGACAAAGTCCGGCGATGTCTGGAGTTCGTAGATGGCGCCCGGCTCATAGGCATATAGCAGCGTCGCATCCTCGAACGTGCCGGGCGCGGCGCGCTGGCGCGCGCCGCTGTTGGCATCGGCGAGCGTCTTGGCCGCCGCACGCGGGCTAACGGGTTCTGCCAGGCGTTCGGGCTTTGCGCTGGCAGCCTCCGGCGAGGCTGCGAGTTCCGGAGCGGGTTCTTCCGGCTGGGGATCTGGAATGGTCTCCGCCGCGGGCTCTGGTTCAGCAAGCGCCTCCGGCGTGAACTCGGCCGTCAGGGTGAAAGGCGGTTCAGAGGGGGCAGCCACGAGCGGCGGCGCGCTGGCGCAGGCGACGAGGAGGCTTGCGGCGATAGTCGCTGAGATGCGTTTTGACATGACGGCACGCATTACTGGTCGCGGCTCCAGCTGAAGTCTGTGATGTAGAGGCCGAGCGGATTGACAGCGACGTCATCGGCGCGCTTCGGCGGCACGTGAGACACCGAGAAGAGACCCGTATAAGTGCCCTTTGCCTGCGGCACAGGGCCGGTCTCCTCCTCTGTCCAGCTCACCTGCCAGCTCGTGTCCGTACGCTGAACGATAGACCGGATGTGTACGGTACGGGCAGCGGTGCCGACGGCCTTGAACGGGTCATCGGCCCGCGCCATGGCGCTGAGCTTCGTCGCCGCCTCGGGGGTCACGAACTTGTACGCCGTAAGCCAGTTCTCTCGCAGCACGACGGCGTCGGTCGGACGGGCGCGGACCTGGCGAACGAACGCGCCGATGAAGTAGGCCGTCTGAGCTGTGTCCGGTGTCCAGGCGCCGGCATTGGTGCGCACCGACAGGACCTGGCCCTCAGGCGCAACCTCCACGACATGCACGAACGTGCGCTGCTGAAGCGCGACCACAGTCAGCGCCACTGCGAGCCCGGCCGCGAGGACCAGCGCGGCGAAGGCGACCCGCCGCCAGCTGGCCGCAGACAGGACCGCCGATCCCATCCGCGCATCCCACTCAGCCTGCGCACGCCGATAGGGCGTATCGGCCGGCGGCGGCGCAAAGGACATGGCGGGCGCCCTGAATGGAAAACGCATTATTGCCTCCTCGGTCTCGGTTTGTGTCTGGGCTGCAGTCTGGAGTGATCAACGCTGGAGCTCGCGGCCGCGGGCCTGCCCGCCGCGGCGGAGCGAACGCTGCCGCCCCTGCCCGCGCTGACGCCGCTCGCCATGATACGCGCACTGACGGCCGTGCCGACCGCAGTCGCAGCTGCGCCTTGTGCCGCGCGGTAGCCATCGGCGCCCGACAGATGCGGCTGGCCCATCACCACTTCGCTCGCAAGCTGCGGCCCGAACCAGGCGAGCGAAAGGACCGTCAGCCCAAAGAGAAGGATGTTGAGCGCGCCGCCCGCGTCCAGCGTTAGCGCCGGCGGCAGCCGGTCCACGAACGCGATCGAGACAGATGCAATCAGCGCCAGCACAAACAGGCGCACGGCGCTCCCCACCACCCAGCCCAGCGGGCGCTCCGCAATCCAGGCGGTGCCCGAAAACACGCCCCAGGGCAGCGCCACGAACGCGGCGAGCGTGCCGAGCTTGAACGCGATCAGCGCCGTGAACAGTTGCAGGGCGAGAACGAAGAAGCCGAGCATCACGACAATCGCCGCGATCAGGATGATGCTGAGCGTCACGAAGTCGGTGAGGATGTTCATCCCCTCCCCGAGCGCCGCTGTCCGGCCAAAGAGCTCGGTACCAATCCCGGCTATCCGGCCGGGGTTGTGGAGATCCTCCAGAGTCAGGCTGCTGCCGCCCGCCTTGAGACCGAGCATTGCTCCGGAGCCATTGATCGCACCAGCGAGCGCATTCCAGTTATTGATCAGGAAGGCGAAGAAGCCGACGAACAGGACCTTGCGAAAGAAGGGCCCCAGCGGCGCCTCCTGGGCCAGCACCCATTGCACGCCGGCCAGAGTCACCGAAATCACGATCAGCGCGTTCAGCACATACGCGACGTCGCCGGCGATGAACCCGAACCCGGAATCCAGCACGCCGAGAAAGGCATCGAGAAAGCCATTGATGACGCTGCTATCCATGGACCCGCCTCAAAACGCGCGCCGCGCGGGCGCCGCCGCCTCGGGGCGCGCTTCAGGGAACGCCCGTGACCGGATCTCCTCGGCGCGGGCTTCGCGGGCGAGCCGCTCCATCCGCTCGGCCTGCAACGCCCGCCCCTCCGCAATCATCAGCGCCTCGATGCCGGCGAGCTGCGCCGCCGTCAGACCCAGGAGCTGGTTGCCGGCCTGCACAGCCGATGTCTGGCCTTCGGCGCCTTGCGAGGCGGCAAGCGCGCTCTCGACCCGCGTGCGTGTCTCGCCGAGCCGCGCGGCCGCCTGTGCCTCGGCCGCCATGGCGCGGGACAGGCTGCGCCGGCTCTCTTCGGCCCAGCGGTCAGACTGGCTCAGCACATCGCCGAGTTGGTAATCCTCCCAGGTATCCGGGAAGAGCGCCTCGATCTCGCCGCCGATCCGGGCGATGTCATGGCTGAGCCCCTCCCCGCGCCGGAACAGGGCTTCGGCTTCATCAATCGTGCGTGACAGGTCCGGCGAAAGCTGCAGGCGGCCGCGTGCCAGCATTTGCGCCTGCTGCTCCAGCGCCGCAATCTGATGCTCGATCTGTTCCAGCATCCGCGCCGCCGCGAGCAGGTTTTCGGCATGGTTCGAAGGGTCGTGCACGACAATTTGCCCGGTTGCCGGAGGCGGTGCAAGGACAGTCACGGCAGGCGCGGACAGGCTGAGGAGGAGTGCGTTCAGGATCGCGCTTCGGGTCTTCATGCGGCTGCCTCCTTTGGGCGATCTGCGCTCGTGGGCGATTGATCCGTAGGCGTATGATCGTTCTGAGCGAGAGATGGCGTGCGGGCTTGCATGGGCTTGTCGTCGCCGCTGGCAAGTGCCTCGAACCGGCCGATGGCATTTGCGGCTTCGGTCAGGCCCTTCGCCTTCAGCCAATGCCGCGCGAAATAATCCGTCCCATGCATCGCAAGGACGCGGTCGATCAGGGCCTGGTCTTCGGGTTTGCCAGCGGCGGCAAAGGCGAGTGTCGCGGGGCCGAGCTCGAGTTCGATCCGGCGGCAACCGGCGCGTCCGGCCACGTAATAGTCGCGCTTCGGAATGGCGCCCGCGATCAGATCGATCTGGCGTTCATTCAGGCCCGCCGCCTCGTAGAAGGCCCGCGTGCCCGCCTCGCGCGCCCGGTCATTCG
>CAZXQD010000097.1:0-11742 GCA_964643405.1 uncultured Hyphomonas sp.
TCACCGCAGCCGAGACGGCGTGCACGAATTACACCACGTGATGGGACGCTACCATTCATGTGCAGATCAAACGCCTGCTAGGATTGCAGGACCAATTGGCTAAGGAGCGCATTTCCATTGACGATTCCCACGGTACGAGGTGTAGGTGAGACTGGAAGTGGGTCTCAGCACCACGTGGTAGTGGTTCTGTGGCCAGTGCGTGGTGCTGCTTTTCCAGCGGGTGGCCGCGGCTTCGGCCCCGATCTACGGAGTGGTTATAAGCGGCAACTTTTTTCCAAGGCATGCAGCTAGCTGCACAGGTCGCCACTAGCCCAGTAATCTGTATACGCTGGCGCGCCCAATATTGAGCGCCTTGGCAATTTCGGTGGCCCCAATTCCCTGGTCATGCATGAGCCGCACTTGGGCGGGGTCAATCGACGGGCGCCGCCCTTTGTATCGGTTCTCCGCCTTGGCTTTAGCAATGCCTTCGACCTGCCTTTCGCGGCGTAGGTTTGTTTCAAACTCAGCGAAGACGCCCAACATATCCAGGAAGGCCTTGCCAGCCGCTGTGCCGGTATCGATCGGCTGCTCTGTCGCTTGAAGCGCGACGCCTTTGGCCTTGAGCTTACGCACGATGTCCTGGAGGTCACCCACCGAGCGAGCGAGACGATCTATGCGGGTCACGACAAGGGTATCGCCAGGACGCAGCGTCTCGAGGAGGATCAGTAGCTCGGTTCGCCCCTGGGTGCTGGTACCGCTTACCTTTTCTTGTCGTACTACGCTGCAGCCCGCGGTCTTGAGCGCGGTTACCTGAATCGCCGTGTCCTGCTCCACAGATGAGACCCGCGCATACCCAAATTTTTCGCCCATTCTGTCCCTGCCCTTGCAATAACTGTCTCATTAGCCTCTAGAGATTGTGCCCCGCTGTCTCGGAATGTCCAGAAGTATTTAAATAAGACGCGAAAACTGTCTTACCGGGGCGTATCGCTGGAGTATAGTTCAGCAAGACATTCGCCAGGTCGCAATAACCGACAACATCCGATGGAAGACTGCGGGGCAAGGTTCAATGCGATGCGCCGTGATATCGTTCACCAGGTCGCGCCAATGACTGAAGCAGAAAAATGTCTTGAGCACGCCATGTGCTGACGACGAAAATCACGCACACGATCAATATGCTGCCACCGGCAAAGTGACGACTCTCGTCTCACGAATGTGCCGCTGTCCGGAATGTCCAAAGCCTCGCCACGCCCGCGCAATCCTTGGAACGCTTCGAAACGGCGCAATTGCATCAACGCAGTCTTCTCGCACCGCCAAGACGCACCCAACGCCATACATTCCCGTATCGGGGCTCTGCGCGCGAAACCCGCCATCGCGCCAAAGCATACTTTGCGCTACGGGATCACCTCGCTCATCTACAGTAGTGAACACATCGTCTGCGGCGGGGCGCCAACCAAGGCGGGCCATAAATCGCGGGCAGAACATGAGCCGCAATGAGTGTGCTTGGCCCGCATACATATACTGGGGCCTTGCGACAGCCCATGCCGCACTCGTGTCATATAGAGGAGTCAAAACGTTGGTAGTCATGACTCGCGGCAGCTTTACCAGTTGTTGTTCGAGACCATCGTCTGCATGGCCGGTGTCTGGCCCCCAATACTGTTCGACAGTCCATTCGTCGGCGAAGGCCCGGCGCCGGAAACAGGCCGTCGCCGCCAGGATGACGAAGCCAGGAAGCTGCGGCGAAGGGATGTCGTCGGCAACGCTTTTGCGCCATTCGTCTAGCTCGTAGGTGTGATGCGGAAATGGCACGGCCGGGGTCACAATACCCTCGGGCCGAGGCGACGCGGCGATAGGACTCATGAGCGGCGAGGGCGCGCCGCTCTCGAAGCTGATATAGGTCGCGCTCTCGGCATCGAGTTGGTTTGCAGCGCGTAGCTCGCCGATCGCTTCGCGCATCGCGCGGAATGCAACATCGACACCGAGTTTTCGATAGCGCAGGCCGAGCTCAAGGTGGCCTAGCCGAATGCGCTGTTCAGTTTGAGCTTTAGGCCCAAAGGCGTCATCGCCGCCCGCGCGGCCCATCAACAACGCCGTTCGCCGCCGCAGTACCCCGAGCTGAACGCTCGCTGCTTTGCTAGTCATCAGCATCGGCACCTCAAGCGGCCACGTCCACGCTAGCGGATCGTCGGTCCAAAGCCCCGGAGATGTCTCCGATGCGCCTGATGGCGGCTCAAATTTGCGGTCCGCCGGATTGGCTGGATAGTAAAGCTGATACGCTATCGGCAACGGCGCGCTCTTCTCCAAGAACGGAACAGAGAGCGCGGCAGCCAACCGCGCGGCGATGTCACGGATAGCGATGTCGTCGGCCTCCATCATCTCCGGAAGCAAAACGTGTGTGGCCGCTTCGACTTCGGCGGAGGTGCGATGCTCCCAAGCCAGCAGCGCCGCGCGAAGTCGTTGCGCGGGAGTATTCCAGAGGCGCTGGATGAGCTCAGCGATGATTACTCCGCCGTTTGGGGCAGCCTGCAACTCCCGTGCGGCGACGTGCACGAGATCGCCAAGGTCGGAGGATGTCGTCAGAGTTGCACGCTCGAGAAGTTCGGCGATTGGGCAGGTGAGCGCGCCCACTGATGGTGGCTTGAAGTCCCCGCCTAGGCGAAACTCTCGCAGCACTTCGAGCTGCTCGGCTAGGCAATCCCAAGCCGTTTGCCACGACACCGTCGGAGATATGAGGCTCAAGATGTCGCCAAGAGCGGGCAGCAAGGATTCGATCGACTCGCGTCCTTCGGACAAGTCGCTTGCAAATTGGTCGAAGGCAGCCTGACGGGCGGTTTCACCACTAAGTTTTACAGCAACGCGATGATACTTGAGCCGAGCATCACCCGCCCAACCGCCCCACGATCCGCGCTCGTCGGATTCGACTTTCAATCGCTTGAGTATCTCGACCGCGTCGTCGCGTGCCCCTTGGTCGACGGCGCGCTCGGCCAGCGTTTCAATAGGCCCGTACTTCGACAATGCGGCGGTGCTCTCAAAGATGCGTTTGGCGGTTAGGTAATCTCCCGTGTTTATCAGGCGCTCAAACGCGCGCCTGATTCTCCAATCGCTGGCGCCTTTACGACCCTTCAACGCCAGTTCAAATTCGGCGAGCGTGTTCACACCGGAAAAAAGATCAAGATCATGCCCACCCGAGTCGTCGGTGGCGATGCTCATCCATTGTTGCAAGCGCTCTTCTGGAATGAACAAACCACGCTTGCGCGCAGCCCCTTCAATCTCCGCCAGCGCCGTAGCACGCCATAAGGGATGGGCGCCGACGAGGGTGCAGGTGAGCAGTGTCTCGACTACAGCTTCTAATTCGTCATCAGGCACGGAATCGACGAGAACGCGCCCAAGAAACTTTGTGTCGCTTCCGGTAAAGGGAAGCGCAAGGTGACCATAGACGATGGCAGCTGCGTGGGCGACGCCCGGGCGCGCCGCAACCACGCCTTTGATGACGCCCCCCACAAGGTCTGGCCAAGCAGAGAGGCCCGTCTGTTCCGCGAGGTGGCAAACGGTGGAGACAAGTAGTCCTCCTTCGCGTCCCGCTTCTACGAAAGCAGCGTCGATGATGCGCTCGCCAGCGTTGTCAGCGACGGTTTTGGACATGCCGTGAAGTAGACGAACGAAAAACTGTGTCCGCTCAACACGTCTCCTAGGGTCTTCCGCGCACGCGCGCTCGAAACACTCACGCCACCAAATGTATTGCGCGTCCTTCTTGGCTGCGAGCGCATAGCCAAAACCATCAAGATGCATCGCTTCGATCGCCTCAGCAGCGCGCGCGATCTCCCCAAGCTCGAGATAAGCGGCGGCAGTTTCAGCGGCGTGCACAAGCTGTTCGGATGGCGTGCGTTCTTGCGTGCAATTGTCGAACGAGATGCGCTCGATCGCTTTGGAGCCGTTCGCATCGTGGGCGAACATGGCTCGAGCGTAGGCGCGTCGCACGGCGGGATCGCTCAGGTGTTTCGCACCCGCGGCAAGCTTCTGATCGAAAATCGTGGCAAAGCTGGACAGACACTGAGGCCCGACCAAGTTTGCGGTTTGCACCATGATGACGATGAGGTCTGGTATCGACAGATCGATCCGTGACCTGTCGTATGTATGGGACGGCGCTACACTAGCCAGCTCGAGAAAGCTTAGCATGTCGCGCAATGCGATAATTGCGTCAGCGCTGTCGGCGCGGCCCGCTCGCGCGGCGCCTAGTACACGACCAACCCGTTCTAGATGCTTCTGGAAGTCGCGGAAGAGCTGCTTATTTGAAGCGGAAGCGGCAGGTAATGGCTGATCAAGCACACCGTGCACCGCCGCCTGCACCCAGACGTGCCGGACAAGAACAGGAAAATCTGCTGCTCGGCTGGAGTTATCAGCGGCACCCAAAGTCGGCGGCGTGACGCCCGCGGCGAACACGGCCGCAGCATGCATTTGATCTAGCTCCGCAGCGATCCACGCCAGTTCGATACGCTGCTCCTGAGGCAATAAATGAGGCGTCAGCGTAAGTTCGGCGACCCTCTGCTTGGACAGCGCCTCCAGATCGTGCTCGAAAGCTGCAAAGGTTGCGAAGTAGAGAAGCAGCGCACGATCACTTGGGCGGCTGAGGCCGATGCTTGCCGCAAGGTCGTCGATATCAATTGAGGGATCGCGGTCGAGCTGCCCTCGAGCCGCGCGATGGCGCAGAAGGAGTTTATAGGATTCGAGGTCCCAGTCGTAGTGCGGGTCGGACGGCTTATATAGGCGGTCAACTGCGCGGTTGAATTGTTCAGCATCGTAGAAGATGAGTGCGCGTTCGGCCCAGGCCATAAGCGCATCGTCATCTGAATGCCCTTCGATCGGTTTTGAACCCAACAGCGCGTCGAGCGGCTCGGCGCGATGGAATACGTCCTTGGCTTCTACAGTGCGACCAGCATCAATCAACGCGTCAACTAGATCAAAGCCTTTGTCTTTGGAAAGGACGCCGTAGTCATTAGTAATGACGCCTTTTGCTGTGTCGATCTGGCCAGATGCGATGAGGGCATCGACGACATCGTCGTCAAATGCCCAAACTCTGCGGGTGAGCTCTTGGCGCGTGAGCACCATGCGCAAAAGGAGCGTCGCGTCGCGCCGCGCGCCTGCCGCGCGAAATGCAAATTCGATGTCGGCGCTGATCGCGCTTGGATCACGGCCCGCGACAAACTGCTGGCGGAATCGCGTCGGGATGGCCAACGCTGCTACTGCGTCGTGGTCGCCGGCGCGGGCAAAATAGCGCAGTTCCAGCCAGCGCTGGGGCCCGCTGTCATCGCGCGCAGCAAATTTCGCGAGTTCACGATAGCGCTGCTGCAGGGCCGCACGATCTTCCACGCCGTGACGCAAGCCCGTACGCTCCCGCAGAAATAAACGGAAGCTGTTGTGGAAAATCGACCACGCGCCGGTGCGGTCGCGGGCGATCAAGTGACGACCAGCTAGGTAGGCAGCGTCCGTCGCCTCGGGCCCGACTAGGACATCCATGCCCGAGGGGGATATGGCGCCGTCGATCAGGGCCAAATAGGCAAATGCTTTACGCGCCTCTACATTGCGTTCAAGCTCGTGCCACACACTGGAATAGTAGGTCTCGACGTCGCCGCTGAAGGCTGGACCGTTGCAGAGCCATTCGTGCCGCTCAGCTTCTGTTGAAAGTGAGGTCAGGCGCTCAACCAAATAGCGCACAGATAAAGGATGGCCGAGCGTCCGCTCATAGAGCTTAGCGCGGTCGACATCGGCGGGGACGCGCGCGGCGTTCGCCAACTTTGCCACGGCCTCAGGCGCAAGCGCCGACATCTCAACACGGCGCTCATCGGTGCCAGCCTGATCGCGCACCGCAGGCGGCATCCCCGCCAGGTCGAGTTTCTGCGTTCCGAGCACAAAAACCACGCCCTTCGGCACGGCATGCGGAAGCGGCAACTCGGACAAGAAGGAGCGCACGGGCCGCTCTTCGCGCGGGACATGGTCCAGTCCATCGACAACGATCAGCGTCTTGACGCCGTCCGACGCATAACGCTGGGCAGCTTGCTGTAGCAGAGTTTCGAACTGCTGTTGCAGTTCACTCAATTCAACGCCGGGAATGATCTGGTGGCCGAGCCCTTGCTGTTTGAGCTGTTTGACCACGTCCTGGAGAAAATTCTCCGCTTTCGCACGTCCCAGCCCTTGGCCTTCATTGGGAACGAAGGCGAGATAGCGCGCGATTATCGCGCGCGGCGCGGGCAAAAGCCCCGCTGCAAGTAGCGTGGACTTTCCGCTACCAGGCGCGCCCACCAGAGCGCAATACCCGCTCTCGACGCGGCCAAGTGTATCCAACAGGGCGCGCTGGGTACTTTGGTTAGACTGGTAAAGAGCATCTACCGGAAACGAGTGCTCGTGTCGCAACGCGAATGCATCGCGCCAATTCAGGCGGGTCAAGAGCTCGTGAAGAGCCCAACGATCCCGGTCGGCGCGGTCGGCGGCCAAGCGCGGCAAGAGCGCTGCGATCTCGCCGACTCTTCGTTGATCTTGCGGCGAGTTTACGCCAGGCGGCTGTACGCCGACCCGAAACTTCATGCCGCGCAGGAGCGCGGCAAACGCTGTGTCGTCGAGCTGAGCTGCGTCCTTGAGCTTTGTGATGAGTGGCGCGAACGCAGAGGCGAGCCAGTCATCGAGTGTCCAGGTCTCGCGGTGCGCATCAAGTGCGCGCACAAAGGCTGCCGATGAGACGGGCCCACCGGCAGAACCGACATTGTCGTCGAGGCGAGGATAATCGTCGGTAACGAATATGGTCTCGATGACGCCACCAATCGGCGCCAGCTTCGCGCGCGCGTCGATCATCCGGGCAAGGATTTGAGCAGCGCCCGTGAGCGCGGTGGAAACGGTGAACGGTTCAGGCGTCGTGCTCGACTTGACCTGATAGGCTTGGGTGCGATCAGCCAGACCTAGAACGATATCGTCAAACGAGCCCGCGCCGCGGTCAGCGACGCCGATCCAGCGCAGTGTTCCGGCGGCGATTGCGAGAAAGACCAAGTACGCGGCGAGGTCGTACTGTGGAACATACCCACGTTGAGCGCGCCGCTCTCCTTCGCCCGGAGGGATTTGTTTGGTGGGGCTCGCCATTTAACCTCCCCTCCTAAGGCTCGTCGAACATGGCGTCGAATTTTCTGAACAGGGCAGTGTTCACACGTTCGATCCAGTCCAGCTGTGCGATGAGATAGGGGTCTGCAGCGTCGACTCGTTCCAACCAGAGACGGTAGGGCCTGTTAGTAAACCGCAACAGCGGAGTGACGTAGCGGATGTCAGCGCTGTGCGAGAATGGGAAGGTAGAGTAAGTCCCATCTTGCTCGCGAAAGAGGCACCAATCCATCGCTTCATTCCAAGAACCGTGGACCGACTCCGACATCATGCCATACGTACACGCATACAATTCTGCATGCTCAACCTCAGCGAATATGTCGTAAAAGCTCTTCCCTTGAACTCGCCAGCGGTTCTTCTTCTGCGCATCGAAGTCCTGCGGCCCTAGATTTTCGGCTCTAAGCTTTTCTTGAACTGAAGCAAGCAGCCGCTTTCCCGCCTTTGTGTCAAAAAAGGGCGACCCCTGCTCGAGGTTGCGCAAAATTCGCAATCGGTCCTTGTACGAGCATTTGCGATAATCCTCGATCACCTCGGGAGGCGAGATCATCAGGTAAGTTGCTGTCACTGCGGCCTCGATCAGAGGTCGCTCTAGCACGCCGATTATTTCAGCATTGTCCTCTTCATAGTAGCGGATAACTTCCTTTAGAAGCTTCCAAGTGCGGACTAGCAATCCGAGTATAGGCGCGTCCGTGATCGAAAAGCCAAGTGGATTGCGTTCGGTATTCTTGACGCGGGTAATGCAGTCGTAGATTTCGGCAACATCTTTGTAAAAAGTGGGCGCGAATCGGTTCAGCCCTTCAACGCTGCCGAGTTCGCTCGTGATATACTCAGCGTCGTACTTCTTGGTTATGGCCCGAATCTCTTCCATTCCTCTTCTTATCCCTGAACGAGGGTAGACCACCATACGTAGCGCGTTCACTCCTTGGCTTGTCTAGCGACCTCGCCGCTAGCTTCCGCGAATGTAACGCCTCTGAAGCATCCGTCCCGACACGCTTTGCGCAGAATACACCTCCAGGAAGACGCCCGCTGCATCGCGAACAGCGCCGGCTAAAGGCGATTTATCAACGTCCGCAGGCCCATGCGAAAACGGCAAGCAACGCAAAACTGAATATTCTGGGATCGCCGCAAGGACCAAGCATGTTGAGCGTCGAGAAGCTCAATGTCCGTTGGCGGAAGCAGCGCGATTAGTTCAAGGGCGACAAAGAGCTCGGCGCCTTAGCCTCAAACCGTGCAGCACAAATCGTACTAGTATCGTACCGGTTTACTGAGGCTTCTTCAGCAAAAAGAGCAAGCAAAGCTAAAGCCTTGATTTAACGGCGCACCCGAAGAGATTCGAACTCCTGACCCCCAGATTCGTAGCCTTGAGGCTGCTGTCCTTAAAGGTGACAGGGCTGCCTTTGGTTGGACCGCAGAATCGGCCCATTAAAACTGTATGGACGAGAAATCGAGGAAGCGGCGCCGAGCCAAGCGACAGCAGTGGCTGCGCGCCTTCGCCCGTGAGTACGGTCTGGAAATGAGGCAGCTGCTCGCCGGCTTCCTGATGACCGTCGTACTTCCATCCTTCTTCGTCCTGGTCGTCTTGGTACGCTGGGGAATGGACTGGGGCGAACTCGCTGATGAGGCATTTGTTCAACGCGCCGCCCTTGTTGCTGCTGCATTGGCGCTCGCCGTTTCCGCACTCGTCAGCCTCGCCGTGAACATCTTTCGTGCAGGTGCTCGCCTAGCAGAAGAGGGATGTTGGTTCGAAAATCACTTCGTCTTTCGATCACCAAAGGTCGTCGGCGTCTTCAAGCTCGAGGCCACCGAGACGCCGGTCTACTACGAGCTCAAGCTTTCTGAGGTTCCCGCCGGTGCATTGATCTATTGCCGGGCCGAGCTTTCGCCAGAGGGTGAGTATTGGAACGTCACCGCCAATCCGAAGGGGTGGAAGTTGGATCTGAGCATAGTCCGTGTTGGGAGGTTTGGAGGCGCCATACTTGGTGCCGACCGAGTATTCGCCTTGTCGGCCAACGTCACGCGCAAGGACGCCGCTCCCGTCGTGGTGCGTGTTGTGCTCGACAGCTGGGAAAGCCAGTAGCCGAAATAATGGGTTACGACTGCCTATGATGACCCTACCTTCCACCCTACGGAAGAGATCATCGAGAGACTCGACCGCATCGAACGCACGTTTCCCAGCTATTGTGATCGCAGACGCGCATGGACCTCGTCGGGAAGCTGCAGATCAAGTTTGGCGACCCAGTTCCATAGCACCTCGATCTTGCTTCCAGTGCCGTAGCTGTGGGCCACCGCTTTATTCGTATGACCTGTAATGAAGTTCTGCTCCCCCTCGGGTACGGCGGCGTTCCTCAAGGCGTCTTTGAAACCATGTCGCAGGCAATGGACTACAAGTGTCGGGTTGTCTAACCCGACCCGATCGATGTAGCGCCCGAGAGCTTTGGAATAGTAATTCGATACGTCGCCCTTTGAAACGATCCCTCGGAACAGCCGCTGGTTGCCCTTCTCTTTCTGCCGTTTACGTACAAACTCAGCGAAGCCGAATTCAATTAGATCGGGGTGGATCGGAACGCGCCTCTCTGAGACGTCTTGCTTCAGTTGTATCTTTGCAAGGTCGAGATCAAAGTAAGGATAGTCGGTATCGACATGCACATCTGCAGCCAAGACCTGCAGTGGCTCGGCTAGCCGCATTCCGGTATAGAGCAGCACAAGCGGCAGCCAATAGTGATCGTCTTTGAGGATCAGATTTCCCGGCTTGTGGCGGAACTTTGAATCTCGCCCCGTATAGATCGGTGAAGAGAAAAACTGTCCAAGCTCATCAGACGAGAATGGCCTTCGAGCTTTGCTGTTAGGCGTCTTTGTCACTTTGATGCTGAGCTTTGCCCCCGGCGCATAGTTGAGCGCGCCTGTTGCGACCAGCCAGTTCATGAACGTCTTTACCGTATCTAGCTTCTTCTTCGCCGTCTTTGGATGAATCAGCTTCGCCGCAACCTTTTCTTTTGTGTCTGCGAGACTGGCAGTCTGTGGCGTGTGTACTTTGAGCTTAAGGATGATCTGTCTGAACTCGATCACATGGTCGGGCGTGATGGCTCTGACGTCCGTAGTCGGACCAACGTGCTCAGCGAACCACTTCAGGACGACGCGCTTTTCCTTTACTGTCTTTGGTCTGCAGTCGGAGGTTTCCAAGTACTGCTCTATCCGATCGCCAAGGAGTCCTCCGTGGCCGCCATTCAAGTTGATGGGCTCGGCAGGCTTGGTACTTTTCAGGCTTAGTTTTGCAGCTAGCTGCACGTGTGAAGTCTCAAAGATCGGATCGCTAGCAATGTAAGGATCGAGCAGCGACCTCTGCCGTAGCATCACGTAATTGATTTGCTCTCGCCTTGCCCGAGCGACCCCCTCCAGAAGCTGCGCCTGCTGCGTCTTGGAAAGGGCGTCTGGGGAAAGGCCTTCAGCCTTAAGCAAAGACTCTGCATCTCGTTGGATGGACGCCGAGTATTCCTGGCTGTGCACCATGCGCGCGAGATCAGCTTGCATGTTTTCTGCAACGTACTCTTGGTGGTTCATGTCCCAAGCGCGATCGGCTGGGTCCACCGGATCAGGCGGCTCAAAGCTCGCAAGAAGCGACCGGAAGAAGCGCTCGATCAGCGCCGGAACGTCGATTTCAACCACCTCAGTCATACGCTTCACGCTATCACAGAGGTCCGCGAAATTGGAGCCAGCCCGGATTGCTAATTTACGGGCGAACTCAAAGTCGCGGGTATGAATCGACCGCTGGATTTCCTTCCGCTTCAGCGACACTTGCAGGTGCTTCGGCACCGGTAGCCGGAGCTGATACACGCCGCCGCGCTGAACGAGGTATGGTACGCGGCGCCCGCTCATCGAGACGCTCGGTTAGCTTTGCATTGTGACACCCCATCGTGACAGCCGTCACAAGCGGCGCTGTCACCAGCGCACAAAGCTTTGTTTTCTTTTGTATTTTTGCCAAACTGGCGGAGAGACAGGGATTCGAACCCTGGAGACGTTGCCGTCTACACACTTTCCAGGCGTGCGCCTTCGACCACTCGGCCACCTCTCCGCATCGCCGCGTGCGGCGAAGGGCGAGCAGATAACGGATGATGTGGCGCCTCGCAAGCTTGTGATTGCCGCTGGACGCGTGCGTCCCCATATTCGTGGCCGAAACTAGGGAATCCGACCATGTTCTTCTCCCGCAAGCCTGCTGCCCTGCCGACCCGCGAAACGGCCCTGCCCGGCCGCACCCGCCCGATCCCCACCGCCTCCGTGCATTTCGTCAACGGCCGCCCGCTGGAGGCCGAAGCGCCTGCCGGTTATGAGACTGCGGTGTTCGGCCTCGGCTGCTTCTGGGGCGCCGAGCGCATCTTCTGGCAAACCCGGGGCGTATGGCTGACCCGCGTCGGCTATGCCGGCGGCTTCACGCCGAATCCCACCTATGAGGAAGTCTGTTCTGGCGGTACCGGCCATACCGAGATCGTCGAGGTGATCTTCAACCCTGCCGAAGTCGGCTTCGCGGACCTTGTGAAGCTGTTCCTCGAAAGCCACGACCCGACACAGGGCATGCGCCAGGGCAATGACATCGGCACACAGTACCGCTCGGCCATCTACTATGCGACCCCC
>CAZXQD010000098.1:0-11496 GCA_964643405.1 uncultured Hyphomonas sp.
ACCCAGCCCTCGCCCTTGCGGTAGAGTTTCAGGCGGTCGTGCATGCGGAAGGCCTGGTCCTGCCAGAATTCGATCTCGGTCGGTGTGAGGCGGAAGCCGCCCCAGAAGTCCGGGCGCGGAATATCCGGACCGTCGCCATAGATGGTCGAAACCTCGGCGATGCGCTGTTCGAATGCGGCGCGGGAGGCCATCGGGCGGGACTGGTCGGAGGCGATGGCGCTGATGCGGCTCTGCGCGGCGCGGGAGGCGAAATAGGCGTCGGCCTCGGCGTCAGCGACGCGGGACACGCTGCCGCGGATGCGGACCTGGCGGCGCAGACTTTTCCAGTGGAAGCCGAGCGCGGCGTTCGGACGGGCCGCGAGCTGGACGCCCTTGGCGCTTTCAAGGTTGGTGAAGAAGGTGAAGCCGGTATCGTCGACGCCCTTGAGGAGGACGATGCGGACATCCGGGTTGCCGTCCGCATCCACCGTGGCGAGGGACATGGCGTTGGAATCGTTCAGCTCGGCGGCGCGGGCATCCGCCATCCATTGCTGGAAAAGGCCGATGGGATCGGTAGTTTCCGGGATCATCGGCCGGTCGCCGCTGTCGGCATATTCGGCGGCGCTCGGCGTCGGGGGGATCACGGAGGAAGACATGGGGGCCACCATTTTCGCGGTTTGTCAGGCTGGCGATTTCATATAGGAGGCGGAGCAGAACCGCGAGGGCGCAGGCTGTCACATGTCGCATAACACGTTTGGCCATCTTTTTCGTGTCACCACCTGGGGCGAGAGCCATGGTCCGGCGCTGGGCTGTGTGGTGGACGGGTGCCCGCCGGGGCTGGCGCTGGGCGAGGCGTTCATTCAGGGCTTCCTCGATAAACGCCGGCCGGGCACGTCTCGCTTCGTGACCCAGCGGCAGGAAGCCGACCTGGTGAAGATATTGTCCGGCGTGTTCGAGGACGACCGGACGGGCGGGCCCGTGACGACCGGCACGCCGATCAGCCTGATGATCGAGAATACGGACCAGCGCAGCAAGGACTACCGCGAGATCCGCGACCGCTACCGCCCCGGCCATGCGGACTATGCGTATGACGCGAAATACGGCGTGCGCGATTATCGCGGCGGCGGGCGCAGCTCGGCGCGCGAGACCGCAGCGCGGGTGGCAGCGGGTGCGGTGGCGCGGCGCGTGCTGGGCGACGGCGTGACGATCCGCGGCGCGGTGGTGCAGATCGGGCCGTACATGATCGACCCCGAGGCGTGGAACTGGGACGAGACACTGAACAATCCCTTCTGGTGCCCGGACGCGAGCATGGCGGCGCAGTGGGAAAAGTTCCTCGACGAGACGCGCAAGGCGGGCAGCTCCGCCGGCGCGATTGTTGAAGTGCATGCGAGCGGCGTGCCCGCAGGCTGGGGCGCGCCGGTCTATGGCAAGCTCGACGCCGAGCTTGCCGGCGCGATGATGAGCATCAACGCCGTGAAAGGCGTCGAGATCGGCGCGGGCTTTGCGGCCGCCTCGATGAGCGGCGAAGAAAATGCCGACGAGATGCGCGCGGGCAATGATGGCCCGACCTTCCTGAAGAACAACAATGGCGGTGTCGCGGGCGGCATCTCGACCGGCCAGGACGTGGTTGTCCGTATCGCGATCAAGCCGACGTCTTCGATCCTCAACGAGGTACGCTCGATCACGCGCGACGGCGAGGAAGTGGATGTGCGCACCATCGGGCGGCATGACCCGTGTGTCGGAATCCGCGCCGTGCCAGTGGCTGAAGCAATGATGGCCTGTGTGCTGGCCGACGCAAAACTGCGCCACCGGGGCCAGACCGGGCGCTGAAAGAAAAGAACCCCCGTGCGTTCTGCACAGGGGCCCTCCAGATTAAGTCCGTGACCGGATGATCAGAACTTGAAGACGCCGCCGATCGAGAGGACGTCGGCTTCATCGCCGTCGCCTTCAAAGCGGGCGACATCCGCACGGATGCCGAAACGCTCGGTGACGAAGAACTTTCCGCCGACGCCGTAAGCAACACCGTCAACGTCAGTCGATGCGCTGGCGAAGCCGGGCACCTCTGCGCTCAGTTCCGAGGTCTGGTAGCCGAGACGGCCGAAGAGTTCGAGACGCTCAGCGACCGGAGCGCGCAGCACGCCGAACGCGCCCAGCGAGTGGTCGAGTTCAACGGTTGCCGGACCGACGTTTGCGTCGTCGATACCGATCGAGCCTTCACCTTCAACGCCGAGATAGCGGTTGAAGAAGTAGGTGCCACGACCGGTCAGAGCGCCAACCTCGGCGCCGTCCGCGTCGAACTGGGAGTAGCCAGCGCTGAGTTCGGCGGTGCCTTGGGCAACAGCGAGCGGTGCAGCGAGGATGGCGGCGAGAGAAGCGAGTGCAAGTTTCATAATTTTTATTCTCCGTACTCTGCGCGTTGAGCGCGCTGCTCAAGTAGCAATACCTGAGGCCTATGCCACCTGTTCAAGCAGCAATGCACAATTTTCGCGCGGCCCCTGTGACCATCAGAGCACAGATTATGAACCAATAGTAATCTTGAATTCCTACGGGGCTTACCCCAATGGGCGGCGCCAGATTGTGACTTTTGTGAGGAAGGCGAGGCGTTCACCTTCCTTAACAAACCCTTGTGATTCGAGGGCTTCTGTCAGGTTCCAGTCGAGGTAGCCTTTGTAATAGGGCTCGTGGAAACCGTGGGGAAAATATTCTAGGAGACCATCCATCGCCGGATAGTCACCGAACTGCACGCTGTCCGCCAAGATGAAGGCGCCGCCCGGCTTCAGTACACGGAATATCTCCGCCAGTACCTTGGGCCGCACCTTCGGCGGAAGTTCGTGGAACAGGAAGATTGAGACAACGATGTCCTGGGTCGCTGCCTCAACCGGCATTGCCTCGGCGGCGTCGTGGATGATTTCGGCATTGCGCCAGGGCGCAAGGCGCGTGCGGGCGGCCTCGGTGTAGGTGGGCGACAGGTCAAGCCCGGTGACACCCAGTCTCGGGTAGACCTCAAGCACCTTTTCGAGGAAGCGGCCATTGCCGCAGGCAACATCCAGCAGCCGCTGCGTACGCTGATCCCGGCCCTTCAGCTCGCGGCTGATTTCGGCGAGGGCGGCGCGGCGCATCGCGTCGGCCGTGCCGGAGAAAAGCGCCTCGACCTGCGTGTCGTAAAGCTCGGCGCTGTCCTCGGTGAACCAGCCGCCGGACTGGTAGTGGAAATTCTGCAGGTAATAGGCGGGGTAACGGTTGGTGCCTTCGGGTACCTGCGCGCGCACTTCGGTGCCGTCGCGCGCGAGGCGGCGGCGGTTCACTTCGGAGGCATCTCGCTGGAAAGCCTGCGCGGATTTCAGCGCTTTCGGCAGGGCGGCGACGTTCAGGTCGTCCGGCGGGGGATAGAGCCCGGCTTCGACATTGGCGCGGTCCTGCACGAAGAGGCGCAGGTAAGCCTTGCGCAGCTCGGTCAGGTCGGGACGGCCACGGGTGGGCTGGAATTCTGGCTCACCGGGCCGGTCGACCCCGCCGGAGCGGCTGCGCGCCGCCTGCATCTGGGCGGCATACCAGGCCGAACGCAGGCCCTGCCCCGCCGCATAGCGGGCGCGGCTGGCGGTGCGGGCGGCGCGGTCGATCAATCCCATGAGGGGAATATGTAGGCCGTATCAGGGCGCGTCCAGTGCCGCGCAGGCCTTCAGGCTGTGTTCAGGTTGGCAGACGCAGATTGCGCTGCAACAAAGGCGATTCCCGTTTGGCGCCGAAGGAGACAGGTGATGTTGAAGCTTACAATTGCTGCTGGCAGCCTTGGCCTGATGGCCCTTTCCCTGCCCCTGCAGGCGCATGCGCAGTATGGCTATCCCTATGGCGACCCCGGCGTGCGCAACGTGCAGTGCGAACGGCAGAAGGCCGACAATTCGGCCGCCGGTACAGTGGTTGGCGCGCTGGCGGGGGCGCTGATCGGCGGCGCCATCGGCAACAACATCGAGAATGACCGCACCTATACGAAGTATAACCGCCGGGGCTATCCGGTGCGGAGCTATACCGAAGGCCGCAGCGAATCCGGCAACGTGGCCGTCGGCGCCGTGCTCGGCGCGCTGGTCGGCGGCGTGGCCGGCAATTCGATCGGCAAGGACAGCGGACCGGAATGCCAGGTCGCCTATGCGCCGTACAATTACACCTCTACGGGTCAGGGCTCGATCCCGCGCACGACGGAGGGCCTGTATGGCGGGCCGGAAGTGATGGGCCGCGGCGGGTATCCGGCGCAGCCATACCCTTCTAGCTATCCGGCGGAGCCTGCCTATCCTTCGTACCCGGACTATCGGGACGAGCCGCGCTACCAGGAGCCTCAGCGCGATTGCCGCGTGATCCACCGCGAAACGCGCCTGCCGGATGGCGACATCCAGCGCGATCCGGTAACCGCCTGCTATGACGAGCGCACTCGCGAGTGGCGCGTGCAGGACGGGTACACGGACGATCCCTACGGCTACTAGATTTGCCGCGCGCAGATCAGCCATTCCCGGTTGCCATCGCCGCCGGGAATGGGGCTCGGCTGCGGCGCCTCGACGCGCCAACCTTTCGACATGAGATAGTTCAGGAAGGCGCCGAGGGCGGTGTCCGTTGCATGGGCGTCGGTCACGAGGCCGCCCTTTCCCACGTTATCCGGACCGACTTCGAATTGCGGCTTGAACAGCGCGATCAATGTGGCTTGCGGCGCAGCAAGCGCTAGCGGCACATCCAGAACCTTCGCCAGCGACACAAAGCTCAGATCACAGACGATCACCTGCGGCGGCGCCGCGAGGTGGGCGGGCGTCAGGGCTTTTGCGTTGAGGCGTTCATGCGAAATGACGCGCGGATCGGCGGCAATCTTCTCGTGCAGCTGGCCGTGGCCGACATCAACGCAGGTGACATGGGCGGCGCCGGCGCGCAGCAGCACGTCGGTGAAGCCGCCGGTTGATGCGCCGAGATCGAGGCAGGTGAGGCCGGCGGGATTGATGCTGAACACTTCAAGGGCCCGCGCAAGCTTCAGGCCGCCGCGCGAGACATAAGGGTGGGCCGCTTCGGACTGGATGGACGCCGTGCGCGAGAGGGGTTCGGAAGGCTTGGCGATCACCTTCCCGTCCGCCGTGACGAGGCCGGCGGCAATGGCGGCCTGCGCCGCGGCGCGGCTGCCGAAATGGCCGAGGGCGACGAGCATCTTGTCGGCGCGGTCGGTGGCGGGGGTGTTTTCGTCCTGCATGGGCGGCTCTCTGCCCTATCCCGGCGCCGGAATCGATGGGGCGGCGGCTTTGTGTATGCGGATTTTCCGGCCGGCTGCGGGCAGGCTTGCGCCGGGCTTGCCGCAGCGCCACCATGCGCAACAACAGAATCCGGGGAGGATCGACCATGCTCAAACTATCCCGCCGCGCCATGCTGGCCGGCAGTGCGGCGACCGTTGCACTGGCGGCATGTACGCCGCGCGCTGCAAAAGAAGAGGCAGCGCCCGCGCGGACCGTGCCGTCCTATGCCGACGGTGTCGCGATGGCGGCCGGCATTGCGGCAGGCGAGACGACCGCGCTGGAACAGGTGGAAGCCGCTATCACCCGGGCGAAGGCGGTGGAGCCGCAGATCAACGGCATTGTGACGGAGACGTTCGAGATGGCCCGCTCGGATGCGGCGGGGCTATTGTCCGGCGCCTTCGCGGGCGTTCCGAGTTTCATCAAGGACCTGATCGACTGGCGAGGCGCACCGACGCTGGAGGGCAGCCGCGGCCTCGCCGGGCATGTGGCGACAACCGACAACCCATTTGCCAGCAAGTGGCGCGGCGCGGGCATCGTGTCGCTTGGCAAGTCGGCGACGCCGGAGGCCGGACTGATCTCGTCAACCGAGCCCCTGTCGAACGGGCCGACATGCAATCCCTGGGACCTCGCGCGCATTCCGGGCGGATCCTCAGGCGGGGCCGCGGCGCTGGTGGCGGCGCGCGTGGTGCCGTTTGCGCACGCAAGTGATGGTGGCGGGTCGATCCGCATCCCGGCGTCCACCTGCGGCGTGTTCGGGCTGAAGCCGTCGCGTGACCGCCTGCCCTACAGCGCGGCGGGCGCCGCGCCGCCGATCCAGATTTCGGTGAACCATGCCGTCACGCTGAGCGTGCGCGACTCCATCGCGCTGTTCCGCGCGGCGGAAGCCAATGACGGCACCTATCCGCTGCTGGGCGACATCCAGCCGCTGACGCGGCGCCTGCGGATCGGGTTCGCGCCGGAGCCCATCGGCGGCACGGCGCTGGCGCCGGAAACGCGTGCGGCAATGGAAGACGTCGCGCAGCTCTGCCGTGACCTTGGCCATACGGTGATCGACTACACGATCCCGATGGACGGGCCGAAGTTTACCGATGCCTTCATCCTCTACTGGGCGGCAGGCGCCGGAATGTTTGCGCAGCAGGTGGCGGCTTTCTCCGGCAAGCCCGTGGGGCCGGAGATCGTGGAGCCCTGGACGCTGGGCCTCGCCGGCATGGCCGTAAAGCGGATCGGCGAGGTTCCGGATACCATCACCTACCTGCAGGGCTTCGAAGCGCAGTATGCGAGCTTCTTCGAAACGCTGGACGTGATCCTGACCCCCGTGACCGGCAGCCCGGCGGTGCCGATTGGCGAGCAGGCGCCAGACGGGGATTTCGACAAGGTCATGGAGAGTGTGCTGCGCTTCGTAGCCTATACTTCACCGATGAACGTGGCGGGGGCCGCCTCGATGAGCGTGCCGCTCGCCTGGTCGCCGTCGGGCTTGCCCATCGGGGCCATGTTCTCCGGCAAACGGGGGGATGACGGGCTGTTGTTCGAGCTGGCGCTGGAGCTGGAAGCGGCGCGGCCCTGGATCGACCGTAAACCACCAGTTTCCGCGGCGTAACGGGCGTTTTGGGGCCCTTCCTGAAGCCCTGACGCGCTTCGATTAACCAAGTTCCGCCGGATGTTTGCGGGGCAGAAACGGGTGCCGGGATAAATATTGCGGGCGCGAAAGATGACTCTCGCGTCACAAAATACTATCTTAACGCCTGCGCCTCCCACGAAAGATCCAGCCCGTGAACCGTTCCGTCATGATCGCAGCCATCATCCTGGCTGTCATCGTCAGCTATTTCGGCATCAGAAGCCTGATGCGCGGGAGCCTCGGGTCCGAGGCTGCGCCGCCGGCGGCCGAAGGTCCGGCACCGGTCCCGGAGGCGATCGTGCTGTCTGCGGAAAGTCAGCCGCATACGCTGACCGTTCGCGCCAAGGGACGCACTGCACCCGACAAGTCGGTAACCGTGAAATCCGGCACGGCCGGCACCGTGATCTCGACACCGGTGCGCGAAGGCAGTTTCGTCCGTCAGGGCGCGCTGCTCTGCGGCCTCGACGTGGAAGCACGCAGCGCCCGCGTGAAGGAAGCCGAAGCCAACCGCAACGCCGCCAAGGTGGATTACGAGGCCGCTGTCGCACTGGCCGCAAAGGGCCTCGCCCCGGCAAACCGCGAAGCCGCTGCACGCGCCACACTGGACGCAGCCGAAGCCGCGGTGAACTCCGCCAAGGTGGAGCTTGGCCGCACGCAGATCCGCGCGCCTTTTGACGGCGTATTCGAACAACGCCTGGCCGAAGCCGGCGACTATCTGAGCCCGGGGGCGCCCTGCGGCCTGCTGGTGGACCTCAGCCCCGTGATCGTTGCGGCAGAAGTTTCGGAAGCCGAAGCCGGCCTGATGAAGCCCGGCATGTCAGCCAATGTGTTGCTCGCTGACGGGCGCAGTTTCCCCGCCAAGCTGCGCTACGTGGCGCGCACGGCGAGCGCCCAGACGCGCACCTTCCCGATTGAAGCCGAATTGGTAACCGGCGACGCGTCCGTCGCCGCCGGCGTCTCCGCCACGCTCAACGTTCCGGCCGGCGACGTGCCCGCAACCCTGGTGGCGCGCTCGCTGCTGACTCTTTCCGACGCAGGGCAGCTGGGTGTCCGCCTCGTGCAGGCCGACAATACCGTGTCCTTCACGCCGATCCGCGTCGTCGACGAGACGCCGGAAGGCGCCTGGGTGGTTGGCCTGCCCGAGAAGTCGACGCTGGTGGCCATCGGCCAGGACTATCTCAATGACGGCGTGAAAGTGCGTCCCGTGGCGCAAGGTGGAGCACGGCCATGAACGGCCTTATTGATGGCGCAATCGGCCGTGCACGGATGGTCATCGCCATCCTGATCTGCTCGGTCTTTGCGGGCCTCCTGACCTACATCAACATTCCGAAGGAAGCGGACCCGGACATACCGATCCCCTTCGTCGCGATCACAATCCCGCTTGCCGGCGTGACGCCGGAAGATTCCGAGCGGCTGCTGGTGCGCCCCGTCGAACAGGAAATCCAGTCGCTGGAAGGGCTGAAGACATTCAGCTCCTTTGCCGGCGAAGGCGCCGCCCAGCTTGTTCTCGAGTTCGAAATCGACGTGGACGTCGACCAGGCCGTGCTCGACGTGAAAGACAAGGTGGACATGGCGAAACGCTATTTCCCCGCCGATGCGCGCGAGCCGATCGTTTCGGAGTTCAACGCCGCGCAATTCCCGGTGCTGGTCGTCAATATCTATGGTGACGCGCCCGAGCGCGGCCTTGCCCGCATTGCAGAAGACCTGAAGGACCGTATCGAAGCCGACCCCGGCGTTCTGGAAGCGCGTGTGCAGGGCAAGCGTGAAGACCTGCTCGAGATCATCATCGATCCGGTGAAGCTCGAGGCCTACAACATCTCCTATCAGGAGATTTACGCCGTCGTCAGCTCGAACAACCAGCTGATCCCGGCCGGCCTGATCGACACCGGACAAGGCAGCTTCGCCGTCAAGGTTCCCGGCATCATCCGCACGGGCGCAGACGCCCTCAGCCTTCCGATCAAGCGCACCGAGAATGCCGTGGTGACGCTGGGCGATGTCGCCGAAGTGCGCCGCACCTTCAAGGACGCGACCGGACACGCCACGTTCAATGGCGAACAGGCACTGCTGATCGAAGTGGTGAAACGCACCGGTGCCAACATTCTCGACACGACGAACAATGTGCGCGCAATCGTCGAAGACGAAAGCACCAAATGGCCGTCAACGGTCCGCGCGACCATCACGTCGGACATGTCGGAAATGATCGGCAGCCAGCTGGGTCAGCTCGAAAGCTCGATCATGACGGCGATCCTTCTCGTGATGATCATCGTGGTCGCCTCGCTTGGCTGGCGTTCGGCATTGCTTGTGGGCATCTCGATCCCGACAACCTTCATGCTCGCCTTCCTGGCGCTGGGCGCGTTCGGCTTCACGATCAACATGATGGTCATGTTCGGCATGGTCATCGCGGTCGGTATCCTCGTCGACGGCGGCATCGTGGTCACCGAATATGCTGACCGGAAGATGGCGGAAGGCATGCCGCGCAAGGAAGCTTACGCGCTCGCCGGCAAGCGCATGTTCTGGCCAATCGTGTCTTCGACTTTGACCACGCTGGCAGCGTTCGTCCCGTTCCTGTTCTGGAACTCGATGCCCGGCAAGTTCATGGCCTACCTGCCGATCACCCTGATCTTTGTGCTGACGTCCTCGCTCCTCGTCGCCCTGATTTTCCTGCCCGTCCTCGGTACGGTCATCGGGGGTCGGTCATCCGAAGAAAAGGACGAGAACCTCGCGGCCTTGGCTGCCAACGGCGACCCGCGCAAGGCGAAGGGTTTCATCGGCGGCTATGTGAAGGTCGTTTCAGCCACGCTTCGGCGTCCGTTCCTGACAACCGGCGCGGTCGTCGCAACGGTTGTTGCCGTGTTCGTCTGGTTCGGCAGCGAGCAGCACAAGACGGAATTCTTCCTCGACATCGAGCCCGAGCAGGCCTTCGTGTTCGTGCAGGCGCAGGGCGCCCTGTCGGCGGAAGAAAAAGCGCAATATGTCGGCCAGGCGGAAGCCGCGATCGCCGGCATCCGTGGCATCACCGCGATCTCGACGCGCACTGGCGTGTCATCTGCAGGCTTCAGTTTTGACGGTGTCGGCGGCGTTCCGCGCGACACGATTGGCCAAATCCTGCTGGACCTCAACACGACGTCGGACGGCGATTTCAATGGCCGCGAGACACTCGAGGAAGTCCGTACACGGCTGGCAGCTGTGCCTGCGATGCGGTTCGAGATCCAGGCGCGCGAACAGGGGCCGCCCGGTGGCAAGGACGTGCAGGTTGCCCTGCTCGGCGAGGATGCAGCCGACCTTGACCGGACGGCAACGCTGGTCCGCAACTGGCTCGAGGCGCGCGATGACGTGATCGAGGTGGACGATTCGCGTCCCCTGCCGGGCGTCGAGTATCAGCTCACCGTCGACCGAGCCGAAGCCGGAAAGTTCGGCGTGGACGTGGCGCAGATCGGCGCGGCGGTTCAGCTGGTCACCAACGGCGTGCTGGTCGGACGTTTCCGCCCGGACGATGCCAACGAGGAAGTGGATATCCGCGTCCGCTTCCCTCAGGATGCGCGTTCCGCCTCGGCGATCGATGCCCTCAAGATCGCAACGCCGCAAGGCAACGTGCCGCTGTCACTGTTCGTGACGCGTGAGCCGGCGCCCCGCGTCAGCCAGATCGAGCGACGCGAAGGCCAGCGGGTGATCGACGTTCGCGGCAATGCCCGCGAGCAAGGCACCGGCGGCGCCATCGTCGCGGAGCTGAAGGCCTTCCTCGCCACCGCAGACGTTCCCGCCGGCGTGGAAGTGCGCTTTGAAGGCGCAGACGAGGACACCGCAGAGGCCGGCGCCTTCTTCGTGGGCGCTTCGCTCGCGGCTCTGTTCATGATGGCCGTAATCCTGCTCTGGCAGTTCAATAACTTCTGGCAGGTCGCCTTGACGCTGTCGGCCGTGATCCTGTCGACGGCTGGCGTGTTGATCGGCATCAACCTCCTATTGCCTTATGTCAGTATCCTGATGATCGGCACCGGCATCGTGGCGCTCGCGGGCGTCGTGGTGAACAACAACATCATCCTGATCGACACGTTCAACCGGCTGCTCGAAGATGGCCGCACGCCGGAAGATGCGGCGGTTGCAACGGCGGCGCAGCGCATCCGCCCCATCCTGCTGACGACGGGTACGACCATGTTCGGCCTGTTCCCGATGATGGTGCAGATGAACGTGAGCTTTGCGCAGGGCGCGATCAACTTCGGCGGCGCAAGCTCCGAATGGTGGGTCCAGCTGGCCACAGCCGTCGTGTTCGGCCTTGGCTTCTCCACGCTGATGATCCTGCTTGTCACGCCGGTCTGGCTGGTCGCGCCTTACAGGATCGGCCGTTGGGCGAAGCGCATCTGGACGGGCCGCAAGGCAAACCGCGTCGAGACGCTTTACACTTCGGCGGATGACACGGCGGCAAACGATGCCGATGCCAAGAAGCAGGTCCTGCCCGCAGCGGAGTGATCGCCTACCAGGGCAGTGTCTTGCCCTGGAAGTCGTAGAAACGCAGAGCCTTTGACGGACCCGCGCTGGTAATCACCTTGTAGAGCCCAGCCGCGCTGTCGGCCGGCTCGACCGGTGCGCCCTCGCCGCCCATGTCGGTTTTCACCCAGCCGGGATGCAGCGCGAGCAGCGTGATGC
>CAZXQD010000099.1:0-11468 GCA_964643405.1 uncultured Hyphomonas sp.
ATGATTATCGGTTCGCTTGGTGCGCTGCTTCAGACCAACATCAAGCGTCTGCTCGGCTATTCGTCTATTGCGAACGTCGGCTATGCGCTTGTGGCTGTAGCGGCAGGTCAGGAGCTGGGCGCCGCTGCGCTGCTGACCTTCTCGACGATCTACGCTGTGACCTCGCTCGGCATGTTCGCTGCTGTCCTTTCCATGCGCCGCCGTGGAGGTATGGTTGAAGGCATCAACGAACTCGGTGGTCTGGTGCGCACCAAACCGGTACTGGCGATTGCCCTGTCGGTACTGATCTTTTCCGTCGCTGGACTGCCGCCTTTCGGTGGTTTCTTCGGCAAGTTCGAAGTGCTCCGTGCCGGTCTTCAGGCGGAGCTCATTCCGCTGGCCGTCCTTGTGGTCATCTCGTCGGTTATCTCGCTCGGCTACTATCTGAAGCTCATCAAGATCATGTGGTTCGATGAGCCTACCGAGAAGTTCGAGGCGGTCGACCTGTCAGTCATGGCGACCGTGGTGCTGACTGCCATCGTGGCCGGTATCGTGTTCATGGTGTTCATCAGTGAACTCGGCACAGGCGGATGGGCAACGTTCGCAGCAGCGGGGCTACCGCGTTGAGCGAGGCGTGGCCTGTTTATCGGCTGGGCGTCATAGACAGTACGAATACCGAAGCCAAACGCCGTGTGGCGACGGGTTTCCACGATCAGTGGCTGGTTGCCGATCAACAGACTGCAGGCCGTGGGCGGCAAAACCGTCAGTGGATATCGCCCGCCGGGAATGTCTACACGACAGCCTTGTTCAGGGAGCCGGGCGGGCTGAAAGTTGCCTTGCGCCTTCCATTTGCGGCCGCGCTCGCCGTGACCGATGTAGTGCTGGAACATGCGCCGGGGACGGATGTGCGGGTGAAATGGCCGAATGATGTCCGGATCGATCGCCGAAAGGTGTCCGGCATCCTCGTCGAGACGGGCGGGGCAGGGGCGGATTTCTGGATCGCCGCCGGGATTGGCATCAATCTGCTGCCGCCTCCCGAAAATGTGACCCAGCCTGCAACAAGTCTGGTTGAGCTGGGTATGCGCGCCGGAACCCCCGTGGACGCCGTGTTTTTGAGCCTCCGGGACGCTTTCATGCGCCGCCTCCAGCAGGCCCGGGAGAGCTTCGCAGGGACGCGGTCGAATTGGCTGGCGCGCGCGGAAGCGCTAGGGCAGCAAGTCCAGGTCCGGGCCGGGGAATCCATGGTGGAGGGTATCTTCGAAGATATCGAAGATGATGGCGCATTGCTGCTGCAATTGCCCGACGGATCGCGCCGTACCATAAGGGCCGGCGAAGTTGAGACACGCAGGAGCTGAAGGGCCATGTTGCTCGCTATCGACGTCGGGAACACCAACACGGTCTTTGCCCTGCACGACGGGCAGGACTGGGTTCACAGCTGGCGCAGCGCTACGGACTCCACCAAGACCGCCGATGACCACGCTTCCTGGCTGTGGCGTCTGGCCGATATGTCGGATGTCGACCTCAGCAAGGTCGAAGGCTGCGTCATCTCGACAGTGGTGCCGCAGGCGCAGTTCAACTTCCGGACGCTTGCGCGCCGCTACCTGAACGTCGAGCCGATGTTCATCGGCGACTCGAACCTCAAAACCGGCGTGAAGCTGCGTGTGCGCCATCCAGAGCAGGTTGGGGCCGACCGGATTGCCTCGGCGCTGGGAGCGCACGTGAAGTATCCTGGCCCCCTGATTGTGATCGACAGCGGCACGGCTACGACGCTGGACGTCGTGGCGGCTGACGGCGCCTTCGAGGGCGGGATTATCTCGCCCGGCATTTATCTCTCCATGCGCGCGCTGCACGAAGCGGCCGCCCAGCTGCCCCGTATCGCCATCCAGAAGCCCGCCCAGGTGATCGGCAAGGACACGGTTTCGGCGATGCAGGCTGGTGTTTTCCTTGGATACATCGAACTGATCGACGGCCTCGTACGGCGGGTCAAAGCCGAGTATGGTGAGCCCATGACTGTCGTGGCCACTGGAGGGGTAGCCTCCCTCTTCGAAGGCGCGAGTGAAACCATCGACCATTACGATCAGGACGTCCTGATCCGGGGTTTGCTGGAAGTCTGGAAACGAAACCGTTGAGACCTGATGCCCGATAGCGCTGCGACGACAGACGAACTTGTGTTCCTGCCCCTGGGTGGGTGCGGCGAAATCGGTATGAACCTGAACGCCTACGGCTATGGGCCGCCGCACGCGCGCCGCTGGATCATCGTCGATGTCGGCGTCACATTCGGCGGGCCGGATACGCCGGGGATCGACCTGATCTGCGCGGACCCGGCTTATTTGGTCGGCGAGCATATCGATGCAGTTTTCCTGACACACGCGCACGAAGACCATATTGGCGCGATCGCGCTTCTCTATCCGTTGTTGCGCACAAAGGCACCGATCTATGCGACGCCCTTCACCGCCGAACTCGTCCGCGGCAAGATGCAGGAACGGGGCGTCGATACCAAACGCCTGAAGACCATCTCGCTCGAAGCTTCCATCACTGCAGGGCCGTTCTCCGTTCGCTATGTCACTCTGACCCATTCGATTCCGGAGCCCAATGCACTCGCCATTGAGACGCCGGCGGGCATGATCCTGCACACCGGCGACTGGAAAATTGATCCCGAGCCGCTCATCGGTGCACGGACGGATATTGAGGGCCTTACGGAGCTCGGTGACCAAGGCGTGCTCGCGATGGTCTGCGACTCTACGAACGTATTCGAGCAGGGCGAAGCCGGATCCGAGGATACGGTTCGCAAAGGCTTGATCGAACTGATTGCAAAGCAGACCGGCGCCGTGGCGGTGACCACCTTTGCCTCAAATGTGGCGCGCGTTAAGTCCATCATCGAAGCGGCCAACCTCGCGGGCCGCGACGTGTGCCTCGTCGGGCGCAGCATGCACAAGATCACGGGCGCGGCGAAAGCAGTGGGCATTCTGCCGCCAAATCTCGAGTTCGTTGATGAGGCCGAAGCCGGCTATCTGCCGCCGGAGAACATCCTCTATCTCTGCACTGGCAGCCAAGGCGAGCCCAATGCGGCGCTCTCGCGCATTGCGCGGGGAGACCACAGGCATGTGTCTCTGCGCCCGGACGATACCGTGATTTTTTCTTCGCGTCTGATCCCGGGTAACGAAAGCTCAGTTTACGCCATGCAGAATATGCTAGCCGAGCAGGGTATCCGTATCATCACACCGAGAATGGTATCTGAGCCCATTCACGTATCGGGTCATCCGTGCCGTGATGAATTGCGCCGGATGTACCAATGGGTACGACCGCGTGTCGCCATCCCTGTTCATGGTGAGCGGCGCCATATCGTGGAACACGCAGCCTATGCAAAGTCGCTGCAAGTGCAGTCGGCCCTTACACCGCGTAACGGCAGCCTGATGCGCCTTGCGCCGGGTGAGCCGGCCATCATAGATGAAGTGCCCGCGGGACGATTGATGCTGGATGGCTCTCGCCTTGTACCTGAGGCGGCCGAAGGCCTGATCGAACGGCGACGACTGTCTGTGAGCGGAATGATTGTGGCGACGATGTGCCTGAATGGCGATGGTGACGTCGTCGATGGACCGGTGATTGCAGTAAAGGGCCTGTCTGAAACAGACGGGCGCATTGCCGATGAAAGCCTCGAACCATTGGATGAAGCAGCCGCGCGTGCTCTTGAGGGTATCAAGAAGCGGGACAGGCTGGATGATGAAGTTGTCGAGAAGGTCGTCGGCCGCGCCCTGCGCAAGGCGTGCGAGGTCGAGTTCGGCATTCGCCCGCTCATTGAAGTGATCGTATTGAGGAGCTGAAACACCATGAGTGAATTCAAGATCGGACCGCTGAACCACGTTGGCGTTGCCGTGCCGAACATCGAGCAGGCGTGCGATACTTACAGAACGCTTTATGGCGCAACTGACATCACGATACCGTTCGACATGCCGGAGCAAGGCGTAAAGGTATGCTTCGTGAATTTACCGAATAGCCAGATCGAACTGATCGAGCCGTTGAATGAGGCCTCGCCCATCGCGAACTTCCTTAAGAAAAACCCGGCGGGCGGCCAGCATCACGTGTGTTTCGAGGTGGATGACATCAACCAGGCCGTTGCCGAGATGGAAAAGCGCGGTGCGACTGTTTTGGGAAAACCAAGAATAGGCGCACATGGCACCATGATCATCTTCGTGCATCCGAAGAATTCGAATGGGGTGCTGGTTGAGCTCATGGAAACGCCAAAAGGTCATCACTGATGACGATTGCCGGCGCCATCATCGTCTTCGTCCTCGCTTGGTGGATCACCTTCTTTGCGGTGCTCCCGATTGGCGTGAAAGGCCAGTGGGAAGATAATTCAACCATCCCCGGGACTGAGGAGGCGGCTCCGAAGAACCCCATGCTGGTCAAAAAAGCCATCTGGGCCAGTATCGGAGCTGCGATCGTGACGGGGATTGCTGCCCTGATCATTCCCCGACTGCTTGCGCAATAGGCGCCTGACCGGCTAGTTGAGCGCGGTAAATCCCAGCCTGAAAGGGAACTCCAGATGCGTCTGTCGAACTACTTTTTGCCCGTTTCCAAGGAAGCGCCGGCGGACGCGGCAATTGTCTCCCACCAGCTGATGCTGCGGACGGGAATGATCCGGCAGAACGGCGCGGGCATCTATACCTGGTTGCCGCTCGGCCACCGGGTGTTGAAGCGGATCGAGCAGATTGTGCGCGAAGAAATGGATCGCTCGGGGGCTATCGAGCTGCTGATGCCAACTCTGCAGCAGGCGGACCTCTGGCGCGAATCCGGTCGCTATGAGGCGTATGGCGACGAGATGCTCCGTATCAAGGACCGGCACGACCGGGAGATGCTGTACGGCCCGACCAACGAGGAACTGATCACTGACGTCTTCCGTGCCTACGTGAAGAGCTACAAGCAGCTGCCTCTGAACCTCTATCACCAGCAGTGGAAGTTCCGGGATGAACGCCGTCCGCGCTTTGGCGTGATGCGCGGCCGCGAGTTCCTGATGAAGGATGCCTATTCGTTTGATCTGACCGAAGAGGATGCACGCAAAGCCTATCGCAAGATGTTCTGTGCTTATCTGAATGCGTTTGACCGCATGGGTTTGACCGCCATCCCGATGCGTGCGGACACTGGGCCGATCGGCGGCGATCTCAGCCACGAGTTCATCATCCTTGCCGACACCGGCGAGAGCGCTGTGTTCTGTGACCGCGAGTTGCTTGACCTGCCGGCGCCTGGCCTTGATCTTGATTTCAACTCGGACCTCGTTCCGATCGTCGAACAGCGAACGCGCTTTTATGCGGCGACGGAAGAAATGCACGACGAGACCGCCTTCAATGCATTGCCGGAAGAGCGGCGTGTGTCGGCGCGCGGTATTGAAGTCGGCCACATCTTCTATTTCGGCACCAAGTATTCGGCCCCTATGAATGCCGTTGTTCAGGGCCCGGACGGTCAGATGGTGCCGGTACAGATGGGCAGCTACGGTATCGGCGTGTCGCGCCTTGTTGGCGGCATCATAGAAGCGAGCCATGATCAGAACGGCATCATATGGCCCGACGCAGTGGCGCCGTTCCCGGTCGGCATCATCAACATGCGCGCTGGCGACGCAGGGTGCGATCAGGCGTGCGAGGCGCTTTACGCCCAGTTTGCCAAGGCGGGTGTCGAAGCCCTCTATGACAACACCGATGACCGCGCCGGCGCAAAGTTCGCCCGCATGGACCTGATAGGCCTGCCTTGGCAGATCGTTGTGGGCCCGAAGGGGCTCGAGAAGGGCGTGGTTGAACTGAAGCGACGCAAGACCGGTGAAAAAATTGAACTGTCGCTCGAAGAAGCGGTGCGGAGGGTGATGGCGTGAGCAATGGTGACGCCAAGGCGGCCGCCCCCTTTGGCCGGCTGGAACGAACCCTCGCCTGGCGCTACCTGCTTGCCCGCCGCGAGCATGGAGGGGCGAGCCTTATCGCCATCATTTCGTTCATAGGCATCTTCTTTGCTGTTGCCGCGCTGATCATCACGATGTCGATCATGAGCGGCTTCCGCGCGACGCTTTTGGATGCGTTGCTGGGCGGTGAGCCGCATATTGCAGCGGCCGTTGATGGGATGCCGCAGGAAGAAGCGTCCGAGATTGCCAAGGTAATCGAGCGAACGCCTGATGTCTTGAGTGTGTCGCCTTACATTGAACAGTTTGTATTGCTGTCGGCCAATGGCGTGCGCACCGGCGGAGTAGTGCGTGCGATTCCTCCAACAGACCTGAAGACCATGCCTATCTTCAAGGATGGTGGCGCCGCAGCAATTGCGGGCGGTTTCGGCGAAGGCCGCAATGGGGGCAACATCATCATGATCGGTCAGTATCTGGCCGCCAATCTCGGGCTAGGGATCGGAGACCAGGTAGAGATCGTGACCTCACAGATGCGGTCCGGCCCCATCGGTCAAACCCCGATCAGCAAGTCTTATGTTGTGGGTGATATCTTCCGTACAGGGAGTGCCCAGCTCGACAACGTCTATGTTTTCATGCCGATGCAGCAGGCGCAGATTCTGTTCCAGTCGAAGGGGCGGTTCCAGTATCTGGACATCCGGGTCAAGGACCCTGACCAGACTGAAGGCGTAATGCAGGATATCGTGAACGCAACCGGCAACAGTCTTCTGATGCGAGACTGGCAGACCAAAAACCGCACTTATCTTGGCGCGCTGCGTACGGAGCGCGTGATGGTGCGCCTGCTGGTGACCATCATCATGATGATCGCAACACTCAACATTATCGTTGGCGTCGTGATGCTGGTGAAGAACAAGACACGGGACATCGCCATCCTGCGTACCATTGGCCTCAGCCGGGCAGGGGTACTTCGTGTGTTCTTGATGGTCGGCACCGCGCTTGGCTCTGCGGGCGCGATCCTCGGAATGATCGTCGGCATCCTGTTCATAGTGAACATTGGCCCCATCGAAGCCCTGATAAATCTTGCCATCGACGGGGAAGTATTCCCGGCCGAACAATACGGATTGGATCATCTCCCGGCGATCCTCGACTGGGGCGAAGTCTTCAGTACCGGCGCCTATGCGCTGTTCATGTCAATGTTCGTCTCGATGATCCCCGCAATCTGGGCTTCGTCCCAGGATCCGGTCAAAGCGCTGAGGTTCGAATGACCACGCCCGTCCTCGAACTCAGAGCCATTGAGCGCACCTACAAGACCAATGCCGGCGCCCTGCACGTTTTGCGTGGCACTGATCTGCGCATTGCACCGGGCGAACTGGTCGGTCTTGTGGGACCGTCCGGGTCGGGCAAGTCAACCCTGCTGCATACAGCAGGCCTGCTGGAGCAGCCGGAGGCGGGCGATGTGCTGCTGGACGGCGCAGACTGCCTGAAGCTGAACGAAAATGGCCGCACGGCCATCCGCCGCAAGAAGATCGGTTTCGTGTACCAGTTCCACCACCTGCTTCCGGAATTCAACGCGGTCGACAATGTGGCCATGCCACTGATGATTGCCGGCAGGCCGAAAAAGGAATCCCGCGCGAAGGCATCGTCGCTGCTCGAAGAAATGGGCCTTGCCGAGCGTCTGCATCACCAGCCGGCCCAGCTTTCCGGCGGTGAGCAACAGCGTGTCGCTATTGCCCGTGCGCTGGCAAACGATCCCCGTCTTGTGATCGCGGACGAGCCTACCGGCAACCTTGACCCCGCAACGACCGAGCGCGTCTTCGTCACGCTCATAAAGATGGTGCGTGAAGAGGGTGCAGGCGTCCTGGTTGCGACCCACAATCTGGCTCTGACAAGGCACATGGACCGGGTTCTGACGCTGAAAGACGGCAAGCTGGTCGACTATACCGAGTAAGAGCTTGTGGAAGACCGCTAATGCCCATTGGCATTTCGGGTGATTCGGTGAGACTCTGCTGCCAACGAGGTAGAGATCATGGACCAACCGCTTTTCATCCCGCTTGCGATCCGCTCCAGCTACTCCTTGCTGGAAAGCATGATCACGCCTTCCGCGATTGCAAAGTGGTGCAAGAACAATGGCGTACCCGCAGCGGCGGTAACTGACCGGAACAACTTGTTTGGCGCTCTGGAACTTTCGACCAAGCTGGCTGACTACGGCGTGCAGCCGATCATGGCCTGCTGTTTTGACGTTACAGATGGCACACCGCGTTCGGAACCCTCGCGCGTGTCGCTCTACGCCCAGAATGAAGCTGGCTATCAGCGCCTGATGTTGCTCTCTTCTCGGGCATTTCTCGATGCGCCAGACGGCGTCCCGCAGTTGCACAGGCGGTTGCTGCTGGAGAACACGGACGGATTGCTTCTCCTGACGGGTGGCGCCGACGGCGAGGTGGCGCGTCACATCCTGAAAGGCCGGATGGGCGACGCGCGGACCGAACTTTCCACCCTTGCCGCGGCCTATCCGGGCCGATGCTATGTCGAGATCACGCGCCACGGCACGCCGACGGAGCTGAAAACCGAGGCCGGGCTGCTGGAGCTGGCCTATGATATGGGCTTGCCGATTGTGGCGACGCATGATGCGCGTTTCATGAAGCCGGACGATGCGACTGCGCATGACGCGCTGATGTGCATTGCGAACGGCGAGTATCTTGGACAAGACGACCGAAAGAAGGTTGCGCCGTCGCAATACCTCAAATCGCCCGCCGAGATGCAGGCGCTGTTTGCAGACTTGCCCGAAGCGATTTCCACGACAGTTGAAATTGCGCGTCGCTGCGCCGTGAAGGCGGAGACGCGAAGCCCAATACTGCCCAGCTTCACGCAAGGTGGCCGTTCCGAGCCAGAGGAACTTCGGCTTCAGGCCAAACAAGGTCTGGAGCAGCGGCTGAAGGAGGCCGATCGTCTGTATGCAGACCGGGATGTTTATTTTGAGCGGCTGGACTTCGAACTCGGCGTCATCGAGCGGATGGGCTTCCCGGGTTACTTCCTGATCGTTTCGGACTTCATCAAGTGGGCGAAGTCCCATGGCATTCCGGTCGGGCCAGGGCGGGGTTCAGGCGCTGGTTCACTTGTGGCCTGGTCGCTCTTGATCACGGATCTCGACCCGATCCGTTTCGACCTGCTGTTCGAGCGTTTCCTGAACCCCGAACGCGTCTCGATGCCGGACTTCGACGTCGACTTCTGCCAGGAGCGCCGCGGCGAAGTTATCCGCTACGTGCGCGACAAGTACGGTGCCGACAGCGTGGCAATGATCATCACGTTCGGTACTTTGCAGGCAAAGGCCGTGGTACGCGACGTTGGCCGTGTGATGCAGATGCCCTATGGGCAGGTAGATCGGCTCGCCAAGCTGATCCCGTTCAACCCGGCCAAGCCGCCGACGCTTGATGAAGCGATTGCAGGCGAACCAAAGTTTGATGAAGAGATCGCAGCTGATGCGCGCGTCGGCGAATTGATCGAGATCGCGCGGGCGCTCGAAGGCCTCTACCGCAATGCAGGCACTCATGCTGCAGGCGTGGTGATTGCGGACAGGCCACTGGTCAATCTGGTCCCACTCTACAATGATCCGCGGGCGGAGCTTCCGGCTTCGCAGTTCAATATGAAGTATGCTGAGATGGCAGGCCTTGTGAAGTTTGACTTCCTCGGTCTCAAAACGCTTACGGTGATTGATCGGGCGCTCAAGTTCATCGAGGCTGGCGGCAAGAATCTGGGCCCCGCGTGGCGCAGCCTCGACGACAGGGCAACCTACGAACTGTTGGCGAGCGGCGAGACGCTTGGTGTTTTCCAGCTTGAAGGCGCGGGCATGCGCGACACGCTGCGACGCGTGCGCCCGAACAATATCGAAGATGTAATCGCCATCATCTCGCTCTACCGGCCAGGGCCAATGGAGAACATCCCGGTTTATGTGCAGGGTAAGGAAGACCCGACTTCGGTCCGCTACCAACACCCGGACCTGAAGCCCGTTCTGGAGGCGACATATGGCGTGCCGGTCTACCAGGAGCAGGTCATGCGGATGGCGCAGGAAGTCGCCGGCTATTCGCTCGGCGAGGCTGACCTGCTGCGCCGCGCCATGGGCAAAAAGAAGCTCGAGGAGATGATTGCCCAGCGCAAGCGTTTCGTGGAAGGTGCTGCGCGAACAAAAGGCATGAAAGAAAATCTCGCCAACGAGATCTTCGACACGATGGAGAAGTTCGCCGGCTACGGCTTCAACAAGTCGCACGCCGCCGCGTACGCCCTGATCGGCTATCAGACCGCCTATCTCAAATGTCATTTCCCGGTCGAGTTCCTTGCCGCTTCCATGAGCCTTGATCTTGGCAACACCGACAAGCTGGCTGCCTTTTTCCAGGAGGCGAAACGCCTGCGCATTCCGGTGCTGGCGCCAGAGATCAATTCCTCTTCAGCTGATTTCGATGTGCATGACGGCGCCATAGTTTATGCCCTCGGAGCGCTGAAGGGCGTCGGGTTAGAGGCGATGCGCCATGTCGTGGCGGTGCGTGAAGAGAGCGGGCCGTTCAAGGACCTTTACGACTTTGCCGAGCGGATCGACCCTCGGCAGGTGAACAAGAAGGCCTTCGAATCGATGGCCCGGGCCGGCGTGCTGGATGGGCTTGAGTCCAACCGGGCCAGAGTTCTGGATTCTGCGGGAGTTCTCTCACAACACGCGACGAGTTCGGCTGGGGATCGCCAAGGCGGTCAGGGTGGCCTGTTTGCGGATGCCGAGCCGGCCCTTCGCCCGCCGCTGCCGTCTTCACGGCCCTGGACCGCACAACAGAAACTGGATGAAGAATTCCGGTCCATCGGCTTCTATTTTTCCGGCCATCCCCTGGATGACGTCCTGGTTTCGCTGGACCGGGACCGGATCACCCTGATCATGGAGATCGAGGACCGGGCCGGGGAGGGGCGTCCCCTCGAGATGATCGGCATCGTCCGTGCTCGAAACGACCGGACCGGAAAGAACGGCAGCAAGTTTTCGTTCCTCACTGTTTCAGACCCGACAGGAGAACGGGACGTCACTGTTTATAGCGAAGCGCTGATGCAATTCGGCGACCTTCTGAAGCCCGGGAAGGCGATTGCCCTGACCGTCTCGGTCAAGCTCACCGGGGAGGAGACCCGCCTGATCGTCGAGCGGGTGGTTGAACTCGAGTCAGCCCGCCTGTCCAAACCCTCCGGCCAGCTATTGGTGCGCCTGTCGACCGGTACCAATCCAGCCGATCTTGCCAGTGTGGTGCAGCGGCTTGAGGGACTTAACGATCCTGACCGTGGCTCGATCCTGCTGGAAATGCCCCTCGAAGACGGGCGGTTGGTCACCGTTAAACTGCCTCAGACCTACACAATCAGCCTGAAAGCCCAGCGGGCGCTCAAGGAAATTCCGGGGGTAGAGAAGGTTGTACCCCGCCGGGCGGCCTGAAGGGCGGCCAAAACGGCTGTTTGAGCTTGCCCTGAACGCCGGAAGATGTATAGGAGCCGCTTCGAAACCATGTCGCGGGTGCATCCGGTGCGACGGGCTATGCCCGAAGTTCCACCCTGCGACGGCCAACCGGATGGAGAAAATCGATGGCCCTTCCTGACT
>CAZXQD010000100.1:0-11341 GCA_964643405.1 uncultured Hyphomonas sp.
GAGGACGCTGTTCGGGGACTTGCTCATGGGTCTGTATCCTTAGGCGAGGGCAGCTTTGGCCTGGGAGACGAGGGCGCCGAACGCCTCCGGTTCCCGGACAGCGAGGTCGGCCATAACCTTGCGGTCAACTTCAATGCCGGCCTTGGTCAAGCCATTGATAAAGCTGGAATAGGTCAGGTCTTCATCGTGGATGCGGACAGCGGCGTTGATGCGCTGGATCCAGAGGGAGCGGTACTGGCGTTTCTTCACCTTGCGGCCGACATAGGCATACTCGCCGGCTTTCCAGACGGCAGCGGCGGCGTTGGTGAAGGTATTCTTGCGGCGGCCGCGGAAGCCCTTGGCTTGCTTCAGGATCTTCTTGTGGCGGGCGTGGGCGGGTACTTTGGCGCGTGAACGGGGCATCGAGGCCTCCTGTCAATTCGTGTTCAAGATCAAGGGATTGGAAGTTACAGGCCGTAAGGCAGGTACTTCTTGACGCGGGACTCGTCCGCCTTCGCGCCGACGGACGTGCCGCGGTTCTGACGGATATATTTCGAGTTGTGGCTGATCAGGCGGTGGCGTTTGCCGGCCACACCATGCTTCAGCTTGCCTGTCGCGGTGATCTTGAACCGCTTTGCAGCGGCCTTCTTGGTCTTCATCTTCGGCATGTTTTTCTCCTCAAACTGTAGAGCTCACACCAAGTCTGGCGGCCCATGATACGCGGACAAGGGGGCAATGCCGTCGCCCCGGAGTCCGGAAGTCGCGTCTTATGAAGGAGCCGCGCCAAGGAATCAAGGGGGCGGGCTGAACGTGAGGCACAAGTCCTGCCCTGTCCCGCCAGTTCGGGTCCAGAATCCGTCCACAAGTCCATTGAGACTTATGGACGGTTTTCGCCTCTAAGGAGACTTCAGCCCCCTCGATCCGAGGCGACTAACTCCCCAACGCTTCTTTCTTGATCTTCTTCGCGAGGGACCATTTGTGCACCTCGGTCGGGCCGTCATAGATGCGGAAGGCGCGCACTTCGCGGAAGAGCTGTTCGACGATGGTGTTGCGGGTGACGCCCTGGCCGCCCATCACCTGCACGCAGCGGTCTGCGACGCGGAAGAGGGCTTCGGACACGGCGACCTTGGCCATCGAGCTTTCGACGTTTCCGTTCTCGCCCCGGTCCAGCGCATCGGCGCACCAGTCGATCATCAGCTCGGCCTGTTTGAGGTCGATCTGGTTCTCCGCGAGCATGAAGCCGACGCCTTCATGGTCGATCAGCAGCTTGCCAAACGCATGCCTCTTGCAGGCATAGGCCGTAGCGATCTCCTGCGCCCGGGTCGCAACCCCGTGCCAGCGCATGCAGTGCGAAAGACGCGCGGGCGCGAGGCGGACCTGCGCGAAGCGGAATCCCTCCCCCGGCTTGCCCAGCATGTCGGCGGCGGGGACACGCAGATTGTCGATCAGCACCTGCGCATGGCCGCCCGGCATGGAGGAGTCGATCGTGTCCAGCAGGAACTCGATTTTGATCGCCGGGTTCGGCAGGTCGACGAGGAACATGCAGGCACCCTCCTCCGCCTTTGCCATGACGATGCCGACGCCGGCGCCGTCTGCACCGGTGATGAACGTCTTGCGGCCATTGATAACCCAGTGGTCGCCGTCGCGTACGGCGGTGGTCTTCATCATCGAGGGGTCTGAGCCGGCGCCGTTCTCCTCTGCGGGCTCGGTCATGAAAAAGGCGGAGCGCACTTCGCCCGAGACGAGCGGCTCGAGGAAGCTGACGCGCTGGGCATCGGTGGCGACCTTGCCGAGCAGGAACATGTTGCCCTCATCCGGCGCGCCCGTGTTGCAGGCAACGGGACCGAGCGGCGAGAGGCCGGATTTCTTCAGCACATGCGCGGTGCCGCGCTGGGTCAGGTGGCTGCCATCGGCGAGGATGTGCGGTGTCATCACGCCGGCGGCGCGGGCCTTCTCGCGCAGCTCGCGCACGAGCGAGGGCGCGGGGCCATGGTCCTCAAGGCGCGGATCGCGCTCATACGGCGCGACCACGTCGCGCACGAAACGCTCCACACGCTCGCCGATTTCGATTGCTTTCGCCTGATCGGGATAAGCCATGATTGTGTGCCTCCGGAATTTGTTGCGGCGGACCTATGGCACCGGAGCGGCACGCGGGCACCCCGGCAAATGCCATCACGTCGCGTCAGCTGCGCGCGATGGCGCGCAGGCGGGCCTCGCGGGCCTTGAGTTCCGCATCGTATTCGCGGCCTTCATGGGCGGTTTGCGGGGATGGCAGAGCCCGGGCCGCCCAGTGCAGAGCGCGCTCCAGCAGCGCGGGATCGGCGGGCGAGGCCGCGAGGGCCGCCTCATAGGCCTGCGCGAGGGCGACGGCGCCGTAGATATCGGCGTCGATACCGCGCGCGGCGGCTTCGGCCTCAGCAAAGCGCGCGGCGCCGATCAGCGACATGATCTCGCCCGACGCCTCGGCGAGCCGGCGTTTGAGGGTATCGACGGGGTCTACCTCGGGCGGACGCAATGCGATTTCGGGGAGCCCTTCGCCAGGCAAGAGCGGCAGCGTCGGCGCTGGGGCCTCACCAAGGTCCAGCGAGAGCATCGCCGCTTCGAGAAAGACGCCATAGTCCGTCCACAGAGCATCCGGCACGTCGATACGGCCATGGATGACCTGGCCCTGGCTTTCGAAAAGGTAGTGGCGCAGGCGGTGACCGGCCGCTTCGCGGGCAGAAAGGCCGGGCCAGAGATGGGCTGACCCGGCGGCTGTGACAGACTCTGGCGGCGTATCGCAGAGACGCTGCAGGACAGCGGCGAGCGTGGGCGCGCCGCCGGGCGACATTCTCCGGATACGAAGGGTGACAGGCTCGTAACCCGTGAGTGAGGCGTCATAGCCGAACGGCGCTTCGTCCTCGTCGAAGAGGCCCGGCGGGACTTCGAGGGAGAAGATACCGAAAACGCGGCGTGGGTAAGCCATCAGAGGAACCGCCACGAGGCCCAGGCGGCGGCAAGGACGAAAGGCGCGACCAGCATGAAAACGACCGGCCCCGCCCCGGTCTCCATCAGCAGGAAAGCCTTGTCCGGGTGGGCCTCGTCCACGAAGGCGCTGACACGGGCACCGGCCGGAAAGGCGGCAATCTCGGCGGCGGCGTCTGCCTGCGAGGCGAAACCCGTGCCGATGATGTTCGGGCGCAGCATGTCGCTTTCGTAGAAAATGCCGTTCACTTCGTAGCGGAACGCAACTTCCGGCGACCATGTGGTGGTGGATGTGTTGCGTGTGAGGCTGGTGTCCGTATCCTTCGAGACGCTCTTAATCACTTCCGAACGGATTATCACGGCCTGAACTGGACGCGCATTCGCCGCGAGGCGCTTCTGTAAGAAAAATTGCGCAGCGCCGACCACGAGCAGCATCAGCCCGAGGCCGCCGAACATGAGGACAAAGAGCCAGCGCATGAACGTGTCCATGCGCTAGTTCGCGCCGCTATGGGATTTGACGATGCCGGCGGCGATCTTGCGGGCCTGCTTCTCGCCGCCATGACTGTCGAAGATCCAGACAGCGATGCGCAGGCCGCCGGTCTCGATGGCGAAGAACCGTCCGGGTTTATCATAGACGCCGAAGAATCCGACAATGTGGACCGAAAGCGGGCCGGAGAGCTCGGGGCCGTCCGGGCCGTCGCGGCGGGTGACCGGTAGGCGCGTGTCCTCCTTTCCATACCAGCGGCCTTCGGTTTCGTCTGCGACGGACCAGCGCGTCGTCAGCATCGCGCGCGAGGCCATGACGAACGCGTCAAGGTCCGTATGCTGATCGATGCGGGCCACGGCGATCATGCCGTCGCATTCGGACGTGCCGGACATCATGGAGCGGTGGTTACGAAACGCGATACGCCCGCCCGTATCCTCGTAGCGGTAATCGTTATCGGCGACAGCTTCATAGCGGGCGGGGAAGACAATCTCGCCACCCCCGGGCAACGCGGCCCTGCGCCCCTGCTCCGCGAAGGCCGGAAGCGACAAGAAGGCCATGAGCAGAAGTCCCGCAATCCGTGTCCACGCAAGCATGGCTGGATGATGCCGCGCCGCTGCAGCGCTCACAAGGGGTCAGCAAAAAGCCCCCGCTTGCGGCGAGGGCTTCTGTCCGGTTCTGCGGGACCGATCAACGCGGCGCCAGCACCATCGTCATCTGCTTGCCCTCGAGCTTGGGCTCCAGCTCCACCTTGGCTGTCTCCTCGAAATCCTTCTTCATCTTTTCGAGTAGTTCCATGCCGAGATGCTGGTGGGCCATCTCGCGGCCGCGGAAGCGCAGGGTGATCTTCACCTTGTCGCCGTCCTCGAAGAAGCGGTGGATGGCGCGGGCCTTCACTTCGTAATCGTGCGTGTCGATGTTCGGCCGGATCTTGATCTCTTTCAGCTCGGACGATTTCTGCTTCTTCCGCGCGGCGGCCTTCTTCTTGCGCTCCTCGAAGCGCAGCTTGCCGTAGTCGAGAATCTTGACGACCGGCACTTCCTGGTCGCCGGAAACTTCCACAAGGTCCAGAGAGGCTTCGCGCGCGGCATCCAGCGCGGCTGCGAGGGGCATGACGCCCTGCTTCTCACCCTTTTCATCGATCAGCAGCACGCGGGCGGCGCGGATCTCTTCGTTGATACGGGGGCCCACCTGCTTCTTGGCGGGGGCTTCGGCTTCAGGTTTACGAGCTATGGTAGAACTCCTTCCGGGGTTGTTGAAAGTCGGCGGAATATGCCCGCGTTTGCTGGCATCTTCAAGGCGGGATGCTTTGGCGTGGGCCGGGCCGGGACGCAACCGGCAAAGTTCAGGGTCAGCAAGATTGCCCTAGCGGGCGGGATCGCCTTTAGTGCGCGGACGGGTCTGCCGGGGTTTGCCATGAGATTTGCCGCAATATTTGCTGCCTGCCTTCTGATGGTGGCCGGGCCCGTGGTGGCGGAGACCAAGCCGGCCGCCGGCAAGACCCTCGAGCAGCAGGTCGCGGGCATGGCACCCAGGCCCGGCTTCCTTAACCTTTATACAGACGCCGGCACCGCACGGGTGCTGGCCGCCCTGCCCGCACCCGCGGAAGACGGCGTCAGCGTGCGCTTCATCTATGCGACCGGCCTGACGGCAGGACTGGGGTCCAATCCGATCGGCCTCGACCGGGGTTATGCCTCGTCCGGCGAGATCGTGCGGTTCCGGCGGATCGGGAACAAGGTGGTGGCCGAGCAGGAGAACCAGCGCTACCGGGCGACATCCGGGCGGGCGCCGGAAGTCAGATCGGTGCAGCAGAGCTTTGCGACGTCGTTTCTCTGGTCGACCGGTATCGAGGCCACCGGCGCGGACGGAAGCCTGCTGATCGACCTGACAGGCTTCCTGACGCGGGACGCGGGCGACTTCGGCGCGGCGCTGGCCTTTGGCAAGGATGCCGCCGGATACAAGCTGGCCGCCGACCGCTCCATGCCGGACCTTGGCAGCGTGCTGTCCTTTCCGGACAATGCGGAAATAGACGCCTTCCTGACATTCGAGACTTCAAAGCCGAATAGCGAGACGCAGGCGACTGCTGCGGACGGACGCGCTGTGACGCTGGTTCTGCATCATTCCTTCGTCCGCCTGCCGGATGACGCTTACGAGCCGCGCGCTTTTGATCAGCGTACGGCTAATATCGGGATGGGCTACTATGACTTCTCCGCGCCGCTGGGTGAGCCGATCGTGACGCGCCTGTCGCGCCGTTTCCGGCTGGAGAAGACAGACCCTGCAGCTGCGGTAAGCACCGTAAAGAAGCCGATCGTGTTCTATGTCGACAATGGCGCGCCGCCGGAAATCCGCGATGCGCTCATCGAAGGTGCGAGCTGGTGGGCCGAAGGCTTCGAAGCGGCCGGTTTCAAGGATGCCTACCGCGTGGAAGTCTTGCCGGAAGACGCCCATCCGCTCGACGTACGCTATAACGTGATCAACTGGGTGCACCGGCAGACGCGGGGCTGGTCGTATGGCGGCAGCGTGTCTGATCCACGCACAGGCGAGATATTGAAGGCGAACGTGATCCTCGGCTCACAGCGCGTGCGTCAGGACCGGATGATCTTCGAAGGCCTGGCAGGCGCCGGGAAGACCGGCACCGGCGCAGAAGATGATCCGATTGTGCTTTCCCTGGCGCGCATCCGCCAGCTCTCCGCGCACGAAGTCGGCCATACGCTGGGCTTTGCGCACAACTTCGCGGCGAGCGGCAATGACCGGGCGTCCGTGATGGACTATCCGGCGCCGAATGTGCGGCCCTTGCGAAACGATACGCTGGACTTCTCGGATGCCTATGCGTCGGGCCTTGGCGCCTGGGACATCTTCACGGTGAAATGGCTGTACACGGAGTTTCCCGGCGGCGATGACCCCGGGGCGCTGGATGAGATGGTGTAGGATGCTTACGGATCAGGCCTGAGGTTTGTTTCGGACGACCATGCGCGCACCGTGGACAGCGCACACCCCTACGCCGCGGTCTGGGACAATGGCAGCGACCCGGTCGCGGCTCTTGAGGATACGATGCAGGTCCGCCGGATCGCGCTCAGGAATTTCGGACTGCGCGCGCTCGCCACGGGCCGCGCAGGGTCTGACCTGAACGCTGTCATCGTGCCGGTCTACCTTTACCATCGCTATCAGGTGGACGCGGCGGCGAAGCTGATCGGCGGCCTGGATTTCCGCTACACGGTCGCCGGCGACGACGCGCCGCCTGCTGCTCCGGTAGCGCCCGGCCTGCAACGGGAGGCGCTGGCGGCGCTGATCACAACGCTGGATCCCGCCGAGCTCGACCTGCCGGATTCGGTGCTGAACCTGCTGACGCCCGGTGATGTCGGCTATGCGGGCGGCGGTGAAGCGCTGGAGACTTTCCCGGGACGCACGGGCCCGGTCTTCGACCTTGCGGGCGCGGCGGATATTGCCGCCAGCCTGACGCTGTCTGCGATCCTTGAGCCGTCACGGGCAGGACGTGTCGCCGCCTATGCCCAGCGCGACCCCGGCGCACTCAGCCTGGGCACGATCCTCGACGAAATCGAGGCAGCCGTATTTGAGCCGCAGGGCGATGCCCGCCTGGCGCCGCTGGCGCGGGTGGTACAGGCGCGGTTTGTGTCGGAGCTGATGGCGCTGTCGCGCGCGACGGGCGCGACGCCGGAGGTGTCTGCTGTGGCGGACGGCAAGCTGGCCGCGCTGCGGGAAGCATTCGGCAAGAAGCGCCAGGGCCAGAGCGAGGAGGAACGGCACCATCTTGCGGCGCTCAGTGCCCGGATTGGCCGTCACCTTGCGGGAGACGACGCAGAAATGGCTAAGCCCCTGCCCGCCCTGCCTGTACCCCCCGGCCCGCCGATTGGCGCGATGGGACAGGCAGAAGACTGCTGGTTCTGCGGGAAGTGACAGGCTCGCCGCGTCGCGCGGCCTGTGCAACACTTTCTGCCGCTTCCGGACATGAAATCCGTAGACGCATCAAGCGGCTGAAAGGATTGCCCTCAAAACTTGCGCCACACTCCGCTGGCCCGAGGTATACTCCGCTTCACCCCCACACCGCAGGCCGGATGGAGGCCAACGGCCCAAATCCGCTCGACCCCGAGCGCAGATGAGAAAGTCGCGATATAAGGTGATAAAAAATGAGAATCGATGAGAAAGATTCGACAATGAATGTGTAAGGCCTGAGACAGGGTGAAACCGTTTGAGGGCGCAGCGACGCGACTTGTGCCTACAGGCAAACAAGGCTGTGAAGGCATAAAACCGCGCTTCGCCAAGCCATTGCAAAATCCCCCGCCCGACCTTGCGCAACACCGCCGCGCAAGAATCTGCGGAGAAACGCCGGATTCAAACCCTGTTGCCGCAGAAGGCGCGGCTTCAGCGCGGCAGCACACCCAGCGCGCGGACGGATTGCCAGACATCGTCCACGGACAATTCCGGCAGTGTCGGCGCGGCATTGACGATGACGGGCTTTGGGCCGCGCGGGGCGGAATGGTCGGGATTGCTTTCGGTCAGCGCAAACAGCGCGATTCCGGGGGCGCCGGCGAGCGTCGCCATATGCATCGGCCCGGTATCGTTGCCGACGACGAAGACCGCCGTTTCGGCAAGCGTGACGATCTGGAAAAGATCCGTACGCGTGACAAGGTTCTTCACGCGCGGCTCGCGCTTCACGATCTCCTGCGCGATCAGGCCTTCCGCCTTGCCACCGATGATGGCGGGCTGGATGCCGGCATCGGCAATGCGCTTGGCCAGGGCAGCATAGTTCTCCACCGGCCAGCGCTTGGCCTCCCGGTGCTCCGACGCGCCGGGGATCAGCAGCATATAGGGCGGCGTCAGGCCGAAATAGGCGGGGTTCAGGCGCGGCGTATTTCCGAGCTTCGGGCGTACCCAGCCAAGATCCGGGAACGGAGCACTCCGACCGAGCCAGCGGCCCTGCGGCGCAACGCCGGCGACTTCCAGCTGTTCGGCCAGCCGGTCGATGGAGTGCATTGAGCCCCGCGCCGGATTGTCATGGAAGAAGGCAGCCTTCTCATGGTGACCGGACCAGAGCGGCGCCTTGCCCCCGCGCATCAACGCCGTGAAATAGTTCTTGGTCCGCCCGCTGGTCTGGAAGTCGTAGATGACGTCGTACTTCGCTTTCTTGATGCGCTGGATCAGGGCGGCAGTCGGCTTCAGGCCTTCCGGGCGGCCATCCGTCTCGACGGCATCGACGTAAGGCATCACCTTCGCAAATTCTTCGAAGGGGGGGGTCGTCAGCAGCGTGATCCGCGCCGAGGGGTGAAACTCGCGAACCGCACGCATGGCGCCGAGGGCCAGCATGAAGTCGCCAAGCGCGCTGAGCTTGATGACCAGCACTTCCCTTGCCTTCACGCCCGGGTTCTCCGGGCTGGCCGTTTTGGCGCGCGCGCTGTTCAAGACTTCAAAATCCCCTACTCCAACAGGCGCTTATAGACCCTCAGCGTCGCCGCCTGAAGCCCCCTTTTCGAGAAGTGGCGGCTGACATGGGCGCGGCCCTCCCGGCCCATCGAGGCGCGGGCGACCGGACCGAGCGACAGCATCGCCCGGATGGCACCGGCCAGCGCAGGCGCACTGCCCGGTTCAACGCGGGTGCCGGTCACGTATTCAACCACCGTTTCACGGGCCCCGCCATGGTCGGCCACGATCACCGGGCGGGCCATGGCGGAGGCCTCGGCGGCGACGCGGCCGAAGGCTTCCGGCCGGGTCGAAGGCGCCAGCACAAGCCCGGCGGCAAGATAGGCGGCGGGCATGTCGGTTACGTGCGGAACGATGCGGGCCGTGCCGGAAAGGTCCAGCCGGGTGATCTGGTGCTCGAGGTCCGAGACATAGCTATCGCGGCCCTGGGCATCGCCGGCGAGGATGAGCACGAGACCGGCGCGTTCCTCGGGCGAGAGCAGGCCGAGCGCCTCAAGGGCAAGGCGCTGCCCTTTCCAGCTCGTCAGACGGCCGGGGAGCAGCAGCACGAGGCGCGTGTCACCTTCAAGGCCCCACGCCTTGCGGAGCGCGTCGACGCGGGACGGGTCAACCGCAGCCGGATCGAACACATCAAGGTCGACCCCGCGCGGAATGGTGATGATGCGGGCCGGTTCGACCTCGTGGACCTCGGCGATGTGTGCGGCGATCCATTCCGAATTGGCGATCACGAGATCGCCTTTCGCCATGACGGAATTGTAGGCCTTCTTCAGCCCCGTCGTGCCCGAATAGGCGCCGTGATAAGTAGTCACGAAGGCGACGCCTTCGGCCTTTGCGGCTGCGAGAGCGCTCCAGGCGGGGGCGCGGGAGCGGGCATGGACGAGGTCCACCTTCTCCTCCCGGATGATCTGGCGCAGCTTGCCTTCGTTGAGCTTGATCGTCAGCGGGTTGCGGCTCTTGGCGTCCATGCGGATCAGTTGCCCGCCAAGGCGTGCGAATTCGGGCTCCAGCCGGCCGCCCTTGCTGGCCAGAAGGGCGCGGCCACCCGCCTCCACAATGGCTTCGGTGACTTCAAGCACCGTCCGCTCGACGCCGCCGGCCGACAGCTCCGGCGCGACCTGCAGGATGGTCTTTCCCTGAAGTTCCGGTAATTCGCCCAATACGCGGCCCGCCCTACTCGCTTGACAGGCGAGAGAGATGGCGGAAGGCAACCTTGATGACAACGGAATCTTTCACCTCTCCCGAGGGACGGCGCCTCGCCATTCGCCAGACCCGCGCAACCAGCGGCGTCACCTTCGTATGGCTGTGCGGCTTCAAGTCCGACATGACCGGCGGCAAGGCGCTGGCGGTCGAGGCCTGGGCGAAAGCGGCGGGGCACGGCGCGCTGCTTTTCGACTATTCGGGGCATGGTCAGTCCGGCGGGAAGTTTGAAGAGGGCACGATCAGTGCGTGGCGCGAGGACGCGCTGGCGGCGATTGATGCCCAGACGGAAGGCCCGCTCGTGCTTGTCGGCTCCAGCATGGGCGGTTGGATGGCGCTGCTGGCGGCGCTGGCGCGGCCGGAGCGGGTGAAAGCTCTGGTACTGATCGCCCCTGCCCCGGACTTTACCGAGAAGCTGATGTGGCCGGAATTCTCGCCGGAAGAGCAGGCAGAGATCCTGCACGAAGGCTTCACGCTGAGACCTTCCGCCTACGGAGAACCTTACCCGATCACACGGGCGCTGATCGAGGACGGGCGGCAATGGTCGATCCTCGACAAGGACATCCCGTTTTCAGGGCCGGTTCGCATCCTGCAAGGCATGCGGGACCCGGATGTGCCCTGGGGCCACGCACTGGCGCTGACCCAGGCGCTGACGGCGGAGGACCTTGTGCTGCACCTGATCAAGGACGGCGACCACCGGCTTTCGCGCGATGAGGACATCGCGCGATTGCTGGCGGTGTGCGCCGAAGTGGCAGACCGGGTTACAGCCTGATCAGGACCGCAGCCGCATCGTCGCGGGCTTTCAGGCGGGTGCTGTGCGGCGTGGCCTCATGTTGGCGCAGGGCGCTGACGCTGGGGGCGAGACCGTCTTTCATTACGCGGGCGAGGAGGCTGGCGGGGGTTTCAAGGCCGTAGGGTTCGATGAAGCGGAAGAAACCGTCCGTCATCAGCAGGACGTAGGCGCCCGGTGGCAAGGTGAGCCGCAAGGTGGCGAGGTGCTGCGCGGCAGCGGGGTTCAGCGTGATCAGGCCGCGCGCGGGATCATTGGCGCCGCGCCGCTGCGCCTGAAGGATGGCCCAGCGTTCGGCTTGTGTCATCGCCAGCATGCGGGCCGCTTCGCGCGTTTCGGCGTCGGCTTTCTCCTGTGTGCCGATGACGCGGGCCGCGCCGTCTCCGATCTCAGCGATGGCGAAACAGTCGCCCGCCCACACGAACTCGCAGGCGTCACCGTCGCGGCGCATCCACATGGCGGAGGCCACGGGCATGGCTTCGCCGGGCAAG
>CAZXQD010000101.1:0-11223 GCA_964643405.1 uncultured Hyphomonas sp.
TTCGGCATCTTCTCGCACCTCGACTGGACGAACAATCTCTCGCTCGTCTACGGCAACTTCTTCTACAACCCCTTCCACATGCTCTCGATTGCCTTCCTCTATGGGTCGGCCCTCCTGTTCGCCATGCATGGCGCGACGATCCTTGCGGTCGGCCGTTATGGCGGCGAGCGCGAGATCGAGCAGATCACGGATCGGGGTACCGCATCGGAACGCGCCGCTCTCTTCTGGCGCTGGACGATGGGCTTCAATGCTTCGATGGAATCCATCCACCGTTGGGCCTGGTGGTTCGCCATCCTCTGCCCGATCACGGGTGGTATTGGCGTCCTGCTCACCGGCACGGTGGTGGACAACTGGTTCCTCTGGGGGGCTGATAACGGGTTCGCCCGCTTCTGATGCAGACCCGGAGAAGGGCAGCCCCCGCCGCCCTCCCGCTGCACAGGACAACTGAGCTGGTGCCTCCCAGCGTACATGGCCGGACCGGGTAAATCCCGGCCCGGTCTTTTTTTATGCGCACATTCCGCCGATCTCCGGAATAAAATCCGTAGACAGAACAACGCGCTGAAAAATGCCTCGGCCGAACTTGCGCCATACCGCGCCGGTCAGTGTTATTCTCAGCCTCCCCCAACCACAGCGCAGATCGGATAGAGGTCAAGGGCCGTATCCCGGTACTCCCACAAGAGAGCGAGAACGAACGACAAAAAAGTGAGAAAAAATGAGAATCGATGAGACCAGCTGAGACTGGATCGCCCTCCGACGTGCACGCAATGAGATCGAATATGGCTGATCTGAAAGAGAGAATGCCGAACTTGCGCCTACAAGAAAGTCCCCGTCCGGAAAACAAACACCATTCCGATCAGCCCCTTGCAAGCGCGCGCGCCAAACCTAGTGCAACAGCCCGGCGCACCGGATCAGGCAAAAAAAGGTGATTCCACCTCCGAAAACGCCGCAATCCTCACGAAGCTCCACGCAACAGCTCCGCTACCCCCGCACCAGACGCCATGCAGTCCAAAGACAGGTCAGATGCGTCAGCAGGCTCGCGAACAGCACCCCGCCGATCAGTACATGGGCGCCGCCAGAAATGCCCAGCCGCACCGCCGTCATCAACAGTCCGCCCGAAACAAGGAACCAGAACACAGGCCAGATCCACCGTCCATGACCGGCGCGCCGCAACAGGAAAACGATCAGCGCAAGTTCCGCGGCAACGCCGAGCAGCACCAGATCGAACATCCATGTTTCAAGTTGCATGGCTCAGCCGAACGGTCCGTTTAGCACGACCACGCGGTAGTTCAGCCAGGCCGCGAAGGAGACCCAGAAAAGATATGGCACCATCAACGCGCTGCCCACGCGCGAGAAGCGCGCGAGAAAAACGATCAGTACAAGCACTGAAATCCACAGCGTCGCCACCTCCGCCAGTGCCCAATCCGGCCGGCGCAAGGTGAAGAACGCGGCGCTCCAGGCAATGTTCAGCACCGCGTTGATGAAGAACAGGATCACCAGCAGGGACCTGTCCCGCTGCGTTTGTGCATCGCGCCAGCCGAACGTGGCGGCCAGTGCGGCGAGCGCAAAGATGATCGTCCAAGCCGGGCCGAACGCCCAGTCCGGCGGGTTCAGCGCGGACTTTTCAAGGTCGCGATACCAGCCATCGATACGTGTCATCGCGCCGCCTGCGACGGCGGTGGCGAGGGCAGCGCTCGCCGCGACCAGCAACGGCCGGCGCGGAATCACGTCTGCTTCGGCCGGGCCGGGGCGAGGCCCAGCAGGTGCGCGGTATCCTTCAGGAAGATCTTGAGATGCGCCATATGATCCGGCTTGCCGAGCCGCTTGTTGAGATACGCATCCCAGGTCAGGCGCTGCACGTCCTTGTCATTGCACATCGCGACAAAGCCTTCGCGGCGTTTGTCGGAGCGGTACCAGAAATGCTGCATGATCCCGAGGATCATGAATACCTGCCCATGCGCCTTCATGTAGCGTTTGCGCGTCGCCGCGAGCGCGCGCACATCGCCTGTGGTCATCAGTTCACGGATGGCCGTCGCCGCCTCGCGGCCGCCCAGCATGGCGTAATAGATGCCTTCGCCGGATGCAGGCGCAACGACTCCCGCGGCATCGCCCGCGAGGATCACATCGCGCCCATTGTCCCAGCGCTTCAAAGGCTTCAGCGGAATCGGCGCGCCTTCCTTGCGGACGAGCTGCGCCGAATCAAGCCCGATATCCTTGCGCAGCGTGCGGATCGCATCGCGCAGCGAGAATCCCTTGTTGGCGCTGCCGACGCCCACACTGGTCGTCTCACCATGCGGGAACACCCAGGCGTAGAAATCCGGCGAAAGGCGCCCTTGATAGTAGATATCGCACCGCGCCGGATCAAACCCGTCCGTCGGCTCCGGAGACTTGATGATCTCGTGATAGGCAAAGACGCATTTGGTCTCGCCGCCGCCGGGAATCGCTTCCGCCGCCACACGGGATTTCGCCCCATCCGCACCGATGATCGTCCGGGTGCGGACCCTGATTGTCTCCGCGCTGTCATCCTTCGGCTTGTAGACAACAACGGCGGTGCCATCGGATTCGCGCTCAATGTTTGTGAAACTTCCGGCGCGGCGTTCAGCGCCTGCCTTCGCGGCACGGGCGCGCAGCCATTCATCGAAATGCTCACGGTCGACCATGCCGACTGCGCCGCCTTCGACCGGCATGTCCACCGTTCGTCCGGAGGGCGCCACCATCCGGGCCGCCCGGGCACGCGCGACGATCACGCTTTCGGGAATGTCGAAATCCTGTATCAGGCGCGGCGGAATGGCTCCGCCGCAGGGCTTGATCCGGCCGGCCTTGTCGAGCAGCAGGACGCGCACACCCGCCCGGGCAAGGTCGTGTGCGGCTGTCGCCCCGGCAGGCCCGCCGCCGACTACAACACAGTCATAAAGTTCGTCAGGGGACGTATGGGTCATGTCGGTTCTCCGGAACGGACGGCAAGAAATTCGCTGCTGGGAAGGACGGGTAGCCGGTCTGCATCGGCGCCGGTCTCGCCGACACGCAGGGCCAATGCGGCGGCGGCAAGGAAGGTGAGGCCCTCAAGCGCAAAGACCAGCGCAAAGGCGGGGGCAGGGGCGTCCATCAGGGCACGGGCCACGTCTACAGCCGCCGCGCCTAGGAAACCGCCAAGTCCAAAGGCAATCGCCTGCGAAGCGCCCCAGAGACCCATGCGCGTGCCCTCGCGCTGCTTCGGCCCTGCGCTTGCCAGTGTCATCATCGAGCCGATCGCGGAAACCGCGAAGGCGCCATTGGCAACACCAAGTGCAATGACGTTTGGCACCAGCGGCCAGTCCGCGCCCATTGCATTTGTGCCAAGGCCGAGGCTGAGCAGGGCGGCTGCAGACGCAATGCAGCCGCCAACTGTCCAGGCGCGCATGAAGCCGGCGCGGGACTTGCCGATCACTGTGCCCGCGACAGCGGTTGCGATCATGCCGATCAGGGTGCCCATGTTCTGCACGCCCGCGAGCTGCGTTGAACTTCCGGCATCATACCCATGCACGAGGCCCGCAAAGGGTTCGAGGATGAGGTCCTGCGCGCTGTATGCGAGCATCGAGACAAAGACGAACACGGTGAACCGGCGCGCCTGCATATCGGTCCAGGTCTCGCGCAGCGCGGCAACAAAGCCGGCTTCGGCGGCATCGGTCTGTGCACGGACAGGCGATTCCGGAACGGTCGCTTCAAGTCCGCGCAGAGCGAGGAAGGAGACGGTCAGCGCGATCGCGGAGACAACCGAGGTAACGAGGATCAGGCGGTCAAAACTGAACGGCTTGAGAAAGCCGCCGCCAATCGCCGCCGTGAGCACGAAGCCCATGATCATCATGATCCAGACGATCGCCGCCGCCGCCGCCTTGCGGGAAGGGACTGTCCGGATCGCAAGCAGCGCCAGCAGGTTCGTCCCCGCCGCGCCAACGCCGCCGCCGATCAGCGCATAGGCAAGGATGGAAAGGATGAGGCCCGCCCAGAAAGCGCCCGGCATCAGAGAAGCGGCAAAAGCGGCGGTGATCGCACCGGCAGCCAGCACCGTCATGCCGCCCATGATCCAGGGCGCGCGCCGTCCGCCGGCATCGGCGCCATAACCCCAGCGGGGGCGGGACATCTGCACGGCATAGTGCCAGCCGACCAGCAGGCCGGGGATCGCGGCGGCGAGGCCAAGCTCGACAACCATCACGCGGTTCAGCGTCGACGTCATCAGGATGACGATGGCGCCAAGCGACGTCTGCACGAGGCCGAGGCGTATGATGCCGAGCCATCCGAAAGAAGCCGAAGCGCCTGTCATCCGGCTGACCAGGGCGCAACGGCAAAAGCGCTGGCCAGCATGCCGAGCACATAGAGGAGGACGCCGAATGCGGAGTACCATATCGCCTTGCCGCGCGGGTCCGCGAGCAGGGGCCGCATCAACCAGACCTGCGCGCCGAGGAGGATGAGCACGATACCCGCATGAACCGGGCGGCCGATACTGATCAGCATAAGGATGACGGCCATCTGCGGCACCGCCATCACCACGCAGGCAAGGCGCGCGGCGCGGTCAGGACCCAGCTGAACCGGAAGCGAGCGCACGCCCATGCGGGTGTCGCCGTCGATCGATTTGAAATCGTTCAGCGTCATGATGCCGTGGGCACCGATGGAATAGAGGAGCGCGAGAACCAGGATCAGCGGATGGGGCAGTGCGCCCAGCATCACAGCCGCGCCGGTGAACCACGAAATGCCTTCATAGGAAATGCCGACCGCAGCATTGCCCCACCAGCCATTGAGCTTCAGCCGCAGCGGCGGCGCACTGTAGGCCCAGGCGAGGAAGACCGCGAAGACCGTTCCGACAAAGGCCCAGGTGCCCAGCGCATAGCCGAGTGCGAGCGAAAGGGAGGACCAGATGATTGCGAGATACAGCCCCCACTGGCCTGGAATCCGGCCCGATGGGATCGGCCGGTTCGGCTCATTGATCGCGTCGACATGCCGGTCATACCAGTCGTTCACGGCCTGGCTGGACGCGCACACCATCGGCCCCGCGAGCAACATGCCGCCGAGCAGGAGGTGGAGGTTCGGGATCAGCGGCTGGCCACTCGAAACGGCGCCGCACATATAGGCCCACATGGCCGCAAACCAGGTGACCGGCTTGAACAGCTCAAGCACGGCCGACGGCTCCGGAAGCCTGCGGGACCCTGCCAGATGAGGTGTCTGCAACATGTGTGTACGCTACGATTGACGCCGTAAAGTGTCAACACAAAGTGACGCAATTTCGCCCGTGCGTGCAGGTGATTCGTGGGCTGACGATCTGGGGCGGGCTCAGTTCTTGTCTTCGATGCCGAAGCGCTTGAGCTTCGAATAGAGACCCTGCCGGCTGAGCCCGAGGATCTCTGCGGCCGAGGCGCGGTTGTCATCGGTCAATTTCAACGCCGCCTCGATGCAGAGCCGCTCGATCAGGGTGGTCGAGTCGCGGACAATGTCCTTGAGCGGCATGCGGCCGACGAGGTTCGTCAGGTGGTCGACCGAGCGCGGCAATTCCTCGCCGGGGGGCGGATCAGACGGAAGGCGGCGCGAAACGATCCGGACCGAGAAGGCATACATGACCGGCCGCGTGTTGTTGGTGGCGACGGCTGAGACCTCGACCTGTTCCTCGGTGTTGAAACGGTCGCGCAGAACGGTCGCGAAGTTGCGGGCATTGCCGTTATTCTTCAGCGTCGAGATCAGCACGTTGAGATCAGTGGTCGAACGGCCGAGATATTGCGATAGGCGGGCGCCGGTGGCCTGCTCCTCCTCGCTGAGATGGGCCATCTCGAGGAAAGCCGGATTGGCGGTGAGGATGCGCAATTCGTCATCAGTGACAACGAAGGCATCTGGCAGCGCTTCCAGGGTCCGCAGCAGCTGCTCGCGCGTTGTTTCTGAAGGCTTGGGCTGCCCGGTGTCTCCCACGAAGCGGACGACGAGGCGCGCATCATTGCCCTGGCCGAATACGGAGGCTGACAGGGATATCTTCTTGCCGGTTGCAAGCTCTACCCGGTCGGCGGCGGCGTTGCCGGAAGCAAGTGCCTTTGCGGCGAAGCGTTCGATCGTTCGTGCCGCGCGCGGCGCAAACAACGAGACGAAATCAATGTTGGAAACGCCGTGGGTTTCATGGCCGAGCAGCGCGGCGGCGGCCCGGTTACCCGTCTCGGCGGTGAGGTCGTCGGCGGTAACGATGACGATCGGCTCAGCCACCGTTTCGAAAATCATCTTGTAGCGGGCTTCGGCCTTGCGCAGGCGTGCATAGTCCCGCTCGATCGCCTGCTGTGCCTTGACGAGTTTCTGCTGCAGCTCGGCAACATCGCGCAGGTCGCGGCCGATCGCGACGACAGGGCCGCGGGCGTTCGCACGCACAAGACGGTAGGCCACCGGCACGACATGCATGCCGCCGAGCGGATGGTTCACCTGGCGCGCGCGCGTCCCTGCCTTGGCGCCGACTCCCTTGAGCATCGCTTCGATCTTGGGATGGCTGTCGGCTGATACGGTGTCGACCCAGCGCCGGCCAATCCAGTTGGCGGCAAAGCCGGTTTTCTTGAGGTCTTCGGAGGCAATCGCGACATCCCGGATGATGCCGTCTTCGAGGATCAGCGCAACGTCAGCAGCCTGTTCGATCAGCAGCGCGACAGACTGTGCGTCCAGCCCCGAAAGATGTGTGCTCGCATCGCTGAACGGCGTTCCAGATGACGAAGCGTGCGACGAAGCATCCATAACCGTTCCAAATAGACTGTGGGAGCTCCCCTTGAACGCCAACTAGCAGTCTCACCATCAGATTGCCAACAATTTCCTCGCAAGCTCGGGTGCGTCAAGGCCGCGCCCCGCGATGCCATCTGCACCGATTTCCTGCGCCAAATGCGGCGAATGTTCAAAAAGCGGCCCGCCAACAAGCAGTTTGATGGTGGGATTCAGCGATGCCTTCCGCAAGGTCGCGATGAGGCCTGGCAAGTCGCCGACGACGCCTTCATGGGCTGCCGAGATACCGGCGATGTCGAAGCGGTGATTCGCAACATGGCTGACGATGGCCGACGCGTCCCCGGAGGTTTCCGTAAAGACTGTCCACTCGTGTTGACGGAAAAGCTCGGAGGCGACGAGCACACCAAAGACATGCTGTTCGCCAGGCGCGCTGGCAATCAGGATGCTGGGGGCGCCGTTGCGGCCGATGTCGGCCGGCGAATCCGGTTGCCCGCTCAGCGTGTGGACGATCTGGTGCAAGCGGCAGACACCGATGGTGACATCGACAAAGCTCACCTGATCTTCTTCCCACATCTCACCGAGCGTGCGGGCGGCCGTGGCAAAGAGTTCGACCATCAGAGTGGGCAGTTCGTGTCCGCGGGCGATCTGCGCTTGCGCCACCCTGCCGGCGCTCAGTTCGTCCTCCGAAAGGAGGGCGTCGAGGAATTCCTTGCGCAAGGCGGGGCTGAAAGCGTTGCCGCGCATTTCAAGCTCGCTGCCCGGCTGGGTGGCTGGGGCCTGGGGCATCCGGCTGGCGATGACCAGGCGCGGAATGATCTCGGACTGAAGGGCGGCGAAGATCTCCGGCTCGCGCAGTGCTTGGCTGCGGGCAACCGGCTCGCTGCCCAGTTGGCGCCAGAGGCCGACCAGCATCGGGATCGGCCTGAACAGGAAGTCATCGGCCGCCTCCAGCCGTTCGCGGGTGCGCGTATTTCTTTGTTCCACCGCCATTCAAAACTCCCCGAGGGATGCGCGGCGTACGCACGCCAGAGGCGTGCGCCAGAAAGCCTGGCCCTCTTTGGACTTCCATCACTACGCCCGGCGGCGTCACACCGCTGGGGAACCGAAACCGGAAATTTCATCCGCGAGCGGATGGTTTCCGTGTGTGGACCTGAATGGGAGGCGTCAGATCCCCAATAAAATCAATGAACCGCTTCGTGCCGAGGTCAAGAAACCAAACGTGCGCGCTTCCATTTCATTTGAGCTATAGCATGGCTAGAATAAGAAATCCACCCTATACTCGTTATGCGAGTGAAGCGTCGCGCGAAATACGGGGTCTGTCAATACAAATAGACGTCAACATAGATTGACATATATCCCCCCGCTAGTATCGTCTCCTTCAGACAAGAAGGGGAGCAGGAGGGTTCAGGCATGTACGACCAACCCATCAATGCGAGCCGGGGAAAGCCGATTTACACGCCTGAACAGCGCGCCCGCCGTGACGCGTCGCGGTGGACCCTTGTGCAGGCTGTCCTCGCCCCGCTGCAGTTCCTCGTATTTGCCGTCAGCGTGTTCCTGGTCGCGCAATACCTGCTGACCGGTACCGGCCTCGCGCTCGCGACGGCTTCGGTGATTTTCAAGACATTCGTCCTCTACGCCATCATGATCACCGGCGCGATCTGGGAGAAGGACGTATTCGGCAAGTATCTCTTTGCCGACGCCTTCTTCTGGGAAGATGCCGTCTCGATGGTCGTCATTGCGCTGCATACGGCCTATCTCGTGATGCTGCTCGCCGATATCGGACCGCCCGTTACCCAGCTCGCCGTCGCGCTGGCCGGGTACGCAGTCTACCTCGTCAACGCGGTCCAGTTTGTCTGGAAGTTGCGCCTTGCGCGGCTGAGCGCCGCCTCACTGGAGGCTGCCGCTTGACCCAGCTGATTCCACCGCTTTCTGCCAGCGACTGTCCCGCCCCGGTGCGGCCCGTGCTGCGCGAACGCGGACAGCGCGAGGTGTTCTGTGGGCTGACATCCATCATGTGGCTGCACCGCAAGATGCAGGACGCGTTCTTCCTTATCGTCGGCTCGCGCACCTGTGCACACCTGATGCAGTCGGCTGCGGGTGTGATGATCTTTGCCGAGCCGCGCTTTGCGACGGCGATCATAGAAGAGCGTGATCTTGCCGGCATGGCCGACATCAACGAGGAGCTGAACAAGACGGTCTCGCGCCTTCTGGAGCGCCGGCCGGAGATCAAATTGCTGTTCCTGGTCGGCTCCTGCCCGTCGGAAGTGATCAAACTGGATCTCGGCCGCGCCGCCGAGCGGTTGTCGATGACATACTCGCCGCGCGTGCGCATTCTCAATTATTCCGGAAGCGGCATCGAGACGACCTTCACGCAGGGCGAAGATTCCTGCCTGACGGCGATGGTTCCGGAACTTCCGGCCTCCGACGCGCCCGGCCTGATTGTCGTGGGGGCGCTGGCCGATGTCGTCGAAGACCAGTTTGCCCGCTCATTTGAAGCGCTGGGCATTGGTCCGGTACATTTCTTTCCGAGCCGCAAGGCAGGACACCTTCCGCTCGTCGGCCCGAATACAAAATTCCTGCTCGCCCAGCCCTGGATGCGGGACACCGCCCGCACACTCGAGGCGCGCGGCGCAGTGCATCTGCCCGCGCTTTTCCCGCTTGGCGCCGAGGGCACCACCGCCTGGCTCAAGGCCGCAGCCGATGCGTTTGGCGTGACCGCCGAGCGGTTCCATGCGGTGACCGAGATGCCGCGGGCGCGGGCTACGCGCGCGCTCGCCCGGTACAATGACACGCTGGCCGGCAAGTCCCTGTTCTGCTTCCCGGACTCGCAGCTGGAGATTCCGCTGGCGCGTTTCCTGTCACGCGAGCTGGGCATGCGGCTGGAAGAAGTCGGCACGCCTTACCTGCACGCCGGTCATATGGCGGGCGAACTTGCACTGCTTGCCGAAGATGTGCGTCTCAGCGAAGGGCAGGACGTTGACCTGCAACTCGACCGTTGCCGCGCCGCACGCCCCGACATTTCGCTCTGCGGGATGGGGCTCGCCAATCCGCTCGAGGATGAAGGGCTGACGACCAAATGGTCGATCGAGCTCGTCTTCACTCCCATCCAGGGCTACGAACAGTGCGGCGACCTTGCCGAGCTGTTCGCGCGCCCGCTTATCCGGCGCACGAGGCTCGCGGTCTGATGCAACTCACGGTCTGGACATATGAAGGCCCTCCGCACATCGGCGCGATGCGGGTCGCCACCGCGATGGACGGCCTGCACTACGTGCTGCACGCCCCTCAGGGTGATACGTACGCGGATCTTCTCTTCACGATGATCGAGCGGCGCGCCAAGCGTCCGCCGGTCACCTATACGACCTTCGAGGCGCGCGACCTTGGCTCGGATACGGCGGAGATATTCAAGCGCGCCGCGCAGGATGCCTATGCGCGCTTCCAGCCGCAGGCGATGATTGTCGGTGCGTCCTGCACAGCCGAACTGATCCAGGATGACCCGGGCGGGCTCGCCAAGGCGCTCGGTCTGCCGGTGCCGGTGATCGCGCTGGAGCTACCTTCCTATTCCAAGAAGGAAAACTGGGGCGCATCGGAAACTTTCTACCGCCTTGTGCGCGGCCTTGCGGCGCCGCAGCCGAAGCGGATGCCGAGCCGGTTGACGCGCGCCATGTGCAATATCCTCGGGCCGACGGCGCTGGGCTTCCGCCACCGCGATGACGTGCGCGAGATCACCGGGCTGCTCTGCCGCCTCGGGATCGACGTCAATGTGGTCGCCCCGATGGGCGCAACGCCGGAAGACCTGACGCTGCTGCCGGCGGCTGACTTCAACGTGGTGCTCTATCCCGAGATCGCCGAGATGGCCGCGCGCTATCTCGAAAAGGAGTTCGGCCAGCCCTACACGAAAACGATCCCCATAGGTGTCGGCGCCACGCATGACTTCATCGCTGAAGTCTGCGGCCTCGCCGGTATCCCGGTGCCGGATCTTTCCGATTGTGCGAGCAACCTGCCCTGGTGGTCGCGCTCTGTGGACTCCAACTATCTGACTGGCAAACGCGTTTTCATCTTCGGCGATGGTACCCATGCACTGGCCGCGGCCCGCGTTGCGGCGGATGAGCTTGCCTTCAATGTTGTCGGTCTCGGTTGCTACAACCGCGAATTTGCGCGCCCCGTGCGTGAGGCGGCCGCCGAGCTGGGCCTCGAAGCGCTGATCACCGAAGATTACCTTGAGGTCGAAGCCGCCATCGCCCGCCTGCAGCCGGAACTGATACTCGGCACTCAGATGGAGCGGCATATCGCCAAGCGGCTCGGCATTCCGTGTGCGGTCATTTCCGCGCCGGTACACGTTCAGGACTTCCCGGCGCGCTATGCGCCGCAGATGGGCTTCGAAGGTGCGAACGTGATCTTCGACACCTGGGTCCACCCGCTGATCATGGGCCTGGAAGAACACCTGCTCGGCATGTTCCGCGAGGATTTCGAGTTCAACGATTCGGCGGGCGCGTCGCACCTTGGCGGTCATGGCGC
>CAZXQD010000102.1:0-11182 GCA_964643405.1 uncultured Hyphomonas sp.
TGCATCCAGCTGCCGATGGACGGCAGGAGCGTGCCGATCTGCTTGTGGTCAAGCCCGGCCTCCTGGAGTGCGGAAATCATCGAAAGGGCGACGCGGCGGCGACCGCCGGGGGTCTGTTCAATCAGACGCGCGATCTCGCCCGTCGGGGCGCCGATCTCGTCACCGGTCCGCGCAGCGAGAACGCGCGCGCCGGGAATCTTCTTGAACATGACATCAGCGAGCGGGCTGCCCTGGCGCTCTGCGCCATTCAGGACGATGCCAAGCGCGCGCTTGGAAACAGTGTCCGCGAGGCCATTGCATGTAGCGATGTGCGCTATCAGATCAATCATCATTGGCAAAGGCACTCCTAGGATCAATGGCCTCGGGACACCCCCAACTTCGCCGCGCGTGGTTTCCGGAATCTTACCGGCGTGAACTTTTTTTCACCCCGGATAAAAAAAGCAATTAAGCCGCGTTAGGCCGGGGTAAACAGCGCAGCCGGATTTGTTTACGCTTGCCGTAATGTGGCGCGCCGAAGCGATAGAGAATGAGAAAAACAATGATACGGATGGGAATTCTTGGTGCCGCAAAGATCGCGCCGAAGGCACTGATTGAACCCGTATCGAGGCGGAATGATTGTGAAATCGTCTGCGTCGCCGCCCGGGACGTCGCCCGCGCAAGAACCTACGCAGACATGCACGGCATTCCCGAAACTGCCGACAGCTATGAAGCCCTGATCGCCAGACCCGACATCGACCTCATCTACAATGCCCTGCCCCCGAACCGCCACGCGGACCTTTCCATCGCCGCACTCGAAGCCGGCAAAGCCGTGCTTTGCGAAAAGCCCTTTGCGATGAACGCGGCAGAGGCACGCGCCATGGCAGAGGCTTCCACGCGAACCGGGCGGCCGCTCCTCGAAGGCTTCCACTACCGCCACCACCCGATGTTTTCGGAAATCCTTTCACTGGTTCAGAACGGCGCGATCGGCAGGCTCTGCGCCATACGGTCCGAGTTTTCGGTCGGGATAAAGTTCCGCCCCGGCGAACTGCGCCACGACCCGGCCCTCGGCGGGGGCGCCCTGATGGACCTCGGCTGTTACGCCCTCCACTGGGCGCGCACCATTGCCGGCACCGAGCCGCGCGTCGTGTCAGCACAGGCTGATGTCAGCCCTCAGGGGGTTGACGTTACCACCACAGCCGAACTGGAATTCGACGGCGGCGTCACCGCGCTGGTTTGTACGTCGATGGCCGAAGGCCAGCGATACAAGGCGCTTCTCGCAATCCAGGGATTGGAAGGCACGCTGGTGGCGGTCAATCCCCTACACCCGTCGCTCGGCCATTCGATCACCCTGCGCCGGAGCGGCTCTGTCCGCCGATATACCGTGTCTGGCGAGACAACATTCGATCATCAGCTTGCGCATGTCGTCAGTGTCCTGAAAACAAACGCCCCGCCATTGACGGGCGGGGCGGATGCGGTGGCCAACATGGTCCTGATCGATGCTGTCTATGCAGCTGCAGGCCTGTCCAGATCCTAGGCAGCGTCCTGCGCCAATTCGATCCACTCTTCCACTTCGTCCTCATGCAGCACCTGGTCGTCGCGCAGCACACGCTCGCCTTCGGGAGTCGCGAGGAATTCTGTCGCGAGCTCGAAAATCGTGCGGGCTGACGCGCTGGCAAGTTCCTCGCGCGTCGTGATGCCAGCGCCGACCAGCAACTGCGCATCGTGCACACGCAGGCCGGGCACTTCCATCATCAGTTCGGTCTGAGCCTGCCAGGTCCGCAGGGCTTCGGCTGTGATATGGCGAACGTTGATCTCCAGCTCGACCATGTCGGGATCGCAGTCGAGAAGGTCGCCGATGGTGGTGATCCCGGCCTTGGCGAGCTGTTTCGCCGTCTTGCGGCCAATCGAGGGTGCTTCGACGACAGGGTCGTCACGCGTGATCGACGCCATGCGGCGCGGCGCGGAGTCATCTTCGGACGCAGTTTCAGGTAACGGTTGCGCCAGCGCAACGGGCTGGTCCAGCACGAGCTCTTCAGGCTCGGCGACGGCAGCCTCGGCCTGATTTCCTTCCTCAGCTTCAGCCACTTCCGGCTGAGGCTCCGGCACAGTGCGCTTGCGCGTGCCGAGGAGACCGCGGGCGGGTACTTTCACAGGGTCGCGGCGCTGGATTTCGACAAGCTCAGTTGGCGGAACATCGTCCAGAGCGTCCCGGGTTTCTGCTTCTGCCATCGCAGGCGCTTCCGCAGCGGCTGCAATCCGGTCTTCGTTCAGCGTGCCGATGGGCGCTATCTCCTCCGCATTCAGCTGTTTCAGCGGAATACGGCGCACTTCCTTCGCATGCAGCGCGCGGATGGCCTTGTCGTCTGCGGGAAGCGACTTGATCACCTTCCCGGTCGCCTGGAACTCGGCATACATGCGCTCGACCGTGCGCTTGTCAGCGGCATCCTCCAGCTTCGCCGTGATCCAGCGCAGCGGGATGTCCAGCGTCTCGATATAGCCCTGCAGCGTCAGGTTCACCTTCGGCGGCGAGACGGCCGCTTCCTCGATGCCGCGAGACAGGATCGCGGCGAAACCCGCCGTCGCATAGGCAACGAGATCCGCAATCGCGGCGCGCATCGTCTCGTCGAGGCCCGACGGTGGATCGGCCACGCCGGCGTCGATGTCATAGTGGTCGATGAAGGTCTGGTAGTGAGCATGGCTGCGCTCGGCGCCGGCGCGGACCATATCGGAGACGAAGCCCATGCTGTCCGGCACGTCGATCTCGGGATAGCCGTTCGCCTCGATGCGCGCATCGATCTCGCTGCGAGACTTCGCGATGCTCCATTCCACGGCGCGGTGGATCACGCCTTCGGCCTCGGTCTGGCCGGTGTGGAAGGGCTGGATCGGATCAGCGTAATAATGGCTGAGCACGCCGAAGGCATAGGCCGCCTCGCTCCAGCGTTTCTTCGTCAGCAGCTCGACGCCGCGCGCATACCATTCCATCGCCTTGGCGCGCGCGCCGCCCCATTCGCCTTCGCTGATATGGAGAACGTGGTTCTTGAAATCCTTGAACTCTGCATCCGGCGCTTTCGCGCCCTTCAGCAGATGCTCGTGATGGACTAGGAACAGCGACTTCCACGCCTCGCCCTCATCGCCCGAAATGAGGGACAGCGCATCGAACGCGATGTAATGGTGCGTCGAGCGGCAGCGGTGAGTCCGGATCACGCGTTCAAGCAGGGTCATGGCCGGGTCCTTCGGGGAGCATCGATTCAGACCCGGGAAACTCCGCCAAGATGGTGAATGCGCCCTTAACCCCGCCCGGCCCGGCTTGGCATCCGGCGCCGGCTCATGATATGGCCCTGCCATCGCAACAGGCGCTGAGCGCGGCCGTCTTCCGCTGTATCGGAGGGGCAACCGCAGCGCAGGAGTTCCTGTGCGCGGGGCGGCAAAACCGCTTCTCACTCAGGGACATAACGCCCGGGAGTGACCCATGAAGACGATCATCGAACCGTTCCGTATCAAGTCCGTCGAGCCGATCCGGATGACCACGCGCGAGGAGCGCGAACGCCTGCTGAAAACGGCAGGTTACAATCTTTTCAAGCTGCACTCGGACGATGTGATCATCGACCTTCTAACCGATAGCGGGACCTCGGCGATGAGCAGCGCGCAGTGGGGCGCCGTGATGATCGGGGACGAGAGCTATGCCGGCGCGCCGAGCTTCTACCGCTTTGAGGCGGCGGTGAAAGACCTGATGGATTTCAAGCACATCATCCCCGCGCACCAGGGCCGCGCGGCGGAACACCTGCTTTTCACACTGATCGCGAAGAAGGGCGACCTGATCCCTTCCAACACCCACTTCGACACGACGCGCGGGAACATTGAGGCGATGGGCGCCGACGCGCTGGATATTCCGATCGCGGAGGGCCGCGTGCCCTCGCTCGACCATCCGTTCAAGGGCAATATGGACCTTGCGGCGCTGAAAAGCGTGCTGGAGGAACAGGGCGCCCGTATTCCGGCAGTGATGATGACGATAACCAACAATGCCGGCGGCGGCCAGCCCGTGAGCCTCGAGAACATCCGCGGCGCAGCGGCACTGGCCAGGGCGCATGGGAAGCCCTTCTACATCGATGGCTGCCGGTTTGCAGAGAATGCCTGGTTCATCAAGCTGCGCGAGCCCGGCCAGCAGGACCGCCCGATCAAGGACATCGTGCGCGACTGTTTCGCCGTGGCAGACGGCATGACGATGAGCGCCAAGAAGGATGCCTTCGCCAATATCGGCGGCTGGCTGGCGCTGAACGATGATGCCCTTGCTGAGCACGCCCGCACGCTGCTCATCCAGACCGAAGGCTTCCCCACCTATGGCGGGCTTGCCGGGCGCGACCTTGACGCGATTGCGCAGGGCCTGAAGGAAATCATCGACGAGGACTACCTGCGCTACCGTGTACGGAGTAACTCCTACATTGCCGAACGCCTCGATGCGATGGGCATTCCGGTCGTGAAACCTGCCGGCGGCCATGCCGTGTTCATCGACGCGCGCGCCTTCCTGCCCCACATCCCGCCACTGGAATATCCCGGCCAGGCACTGACCTGCGCGATGTATGAAGCGGGCGGCATCCGCGCCTGCGAGATCGGCACGGTGATGTTCGGCAGAAAGCCCGACGGCACCGAAGCCCCCGCCGCCATGGACCTCGTCCGCCTCGCCATGCCCCGCCGTGTCTACACGCAGAGCCATGCCGATTATGTCGTGGAAGTGCTCGAGGAGGTCGCCGCCAGGAAGGACAAGCTGAAAGGCCTGCGCATCGTGAAAGAACCTCCCATGATGCGCCACTTCACGGCAGAGTTCGCGAAGCTTTAGCGCCCTTTCATATCTCGCCGCTTGACGCCGCCGCCGGGCGCCTTTTCAGTTGCGCCAAAGAAGACAACGGGAGGAGAGACATATGGCTGACGATAGCGGGCCGGCGGTATTCGAGGGCTTCAAGCGGGGGCGGCTGGATGACGAGATCGTCAATCCGGAGCTGTATGCGAGCGAAGAGATCCACGGTGTCTATACGAAGCTCCGCCGCAAAGACCCGCTGCACTGGACCGAGCCGGACGGATTCCGGCCGTTCTGGTCAGTGACGAAGCTCGCCGACATTCTCGAGATCGAGAGGCAGCACCCGATCTTCATCAACAGCGCCCGCACCTATATCAGCCCGAAAGCCGGCGAGGAGTGGATCCTGTCGATGACCGGCGACAGCCATCTCTTCCGCACGCTGGTGGACCTCGACGATCCGATGCACATGAAACTGCGCGCGCTTACCCAGGGCTGGTTCATGCCGCCGAACCTGCGCAAGCTGGAAGACCGGATTGCGGGCCTCGCGAAAGAACACGTCGACCATATGGCAAGCCTCGGCGGCGAGTGCGATTTCGTGAAAGAGGTCGCGCTCTGGTATCCGCTGCGCGTGATCAATTCGATCCTCGGCATTCCGCGCTCGGATGAAAAGTTTATCATGAAGATGACCCAGGAAATCTTCGGGCCGGGCGATCCGGACGTGGCGGCGGAGAGCGACAATCTTTCCGAAGACGGCAACTCGGTAACGAGTGACCAGGGCGTGAACCTGCTGCAGACGGCGCAGGAACTTTTCGCCTATTTCGGCGCGATCACCGAGGCGCGGCGCGCTCAGCCTACGGATGACCTCGCGAGCGTGATTGCCAACGGCAAGATTGATGGTGCACCGATCGGCGAGCGCGAGGCGATGAGCTATTACATCATCGTGGCGACTGCCGGGCATGACACAACGAGTTCGACCGCCTCCGGCGGCCTTCTGGAACTGATCCGCCGCCCGGACCAGATGGCGAAGCTGAAGAATGACCTGTCGCTTCTGCCGAACGCCGTGGAGGAGATGATCCGATGGGTCACGCCGGTGAAGCATTTCATGCGCACGGCAACGCAGGACTATGAGTTGCGCGGCAAGACGATCCGCAAGGGCGACGGCCTCGCGCTGTTCTACTGGTCCGGCAACCGGGATGAGGACATCTTCGACCAGCCGTTCGAGTTCCGCGTGGACCGGGATGTGAAGAAGCAAGTGGCGTTCGGGCACGGCGTGCATCTCTGCCTCGGCATGCACCTGGCACGCATGGAAATCCGCGCGCTGTTCGCCGAATTGCTGCCGCGCCTGAAGTCCATCGAGCTGGCGGGCGAGCCAAAGAATACGCGCGCGAACTTCGTCTCAGGGCTGAAGAGCCTGCCTGTGCGCTACGTGATCGAGTGACATGAAAAAAGCCTCCGTGCCGGGCACGGAGGCTTTTGTTTTCACCGCGCGGCGCGACTAGCGAACCGCGAAATCCGTCGGCTCGGTGCTCTTGCCTTTTGCATCGGTTTCGCCTTTCGGCTGGCCGTGCTTGTTCGGGCCCATGAAGCCGAACAGGTGGCCGGCGACCTTCCGGATCTGGATCTCCTCCGAGCCTTCCGTGATACGGTAGCGGCGGTGGTGGCGATAGATGTGCTCGAACGGCTTGTGGCGGGAATAGCCGATGCCGCCGTGAACCTGCATGGCGCGGTCTGCTGCTTCGCAGACGAGGCGGTTGGCGTAGTAGTTGCACATCGAGACCTTGTCGGAGAGCTTGATGGCCACTTCCGGCTTCGACATCTGGTCCATTTCCCAGGCCGTCTTGAAGATCAGCAGGCGGAGCATCTCGGCTTGTGTCGCGAGTTCCACCAGCGGGAACTGGATAGCCTGGTTGGTCGAGAGCGGCTTGCCGAAAGGCTTGCGCTCGTTGGCATACTTCACGCTCTCGTTGATGCAGTAGATCGCCGCGCCGCAGGAGGAAGCGGCCTGGCGGATGCGGTTTTCGTGCACGAAGTGCTGAGCGAGCGCGAGACCGCCTTCCGGCGGGCCGAACACGGCATCTTCCGGCACCCACACATCCTTGATGGTGAGGCGCGGGTGGTCCGTCGGCATGTTGAACGTCCACATATACTCTTCGATGATTACGCCCGGATCGCGCGCCGGAATGATCAGGCAGGTGATGCCCTTTGCGTCGCCATCCTTGCCGCTCGTGCGGCAGAACAACATGATGTGGGTCGCGACGTGCATGCCGGTGATCCACATCTTCTCGCCGTTGATCAGCCAGCCATCCTTGCCGTCCTTCTTGTGGCGCACGGCGCGGGTTTCCATGTGCGTGGCGTCAGAGCCGTGATGCGGCTCGGTGAGGCCGAAGCAGGCGATGAACTTGCCTTCCAGCGCCGCGGTCGCGAGGTGCTTCTGGTCGGGGCGGGCAAAGTCGCGCAGCATCAGGATCTGCGGGAAGTTGCCGACGATCGAGTGCTCGTTCTGAAGGTCATTGTGCAGGCCGAGGCCCTGGCGGGCGAAATGCTCGCGGATGATGGCCATGCCGAGGTTGGTGCCATCCTGGCCCCCGAACTCCTTGGGCAGGGCGTAGCGCAGGTGGCCGGCCTTGTCGGCGCGGCGCTTGGCTTCGCGCAGCAAGGCTTCCCATTCCGGGCGCGGCAGGCCGCCATTGTCGAAGTCAGTGCGCGCCCACTCGCGGCGATGGTCGAAGAAGCGTTCGTTGTCGTCCTGCGCCTGCAGCGGCTTGATCTCGTCCTCGATGAACTTGTCGAGCACGACCAGATAGTCGGCAATGTCCTTTGGAATGTTGAAGTCCATGTTTCTCTCCCTTGCATCGCGGCGTTGGGTTCACCATACGCGCGCCATGCCGGGCGGCAATTTGTGCCGCCGGGGCAAGCCATCATGCTGCAGCGCAGCATATGGAACGAACCGTTCTCCAATAATTCTGAATTGAGCGGTCTGAACGCTTGACGAATTATTCAGCGTTCTATACTCAACCTTACAGGCCACCAGCCTGATCACCGAATGCAGCTTCAACCCCGAACGACAAGGCACCCTCCCATGCTCCGTTCCATCCTCGCCACCGCAGCTTTCGCGGCCCTCGCCGCCCCGGCTTTCGCCAGCAACTCCTACACCTTCGAGACCGCTAACCCGGTTTCGACCAAGCGCATCGTCGCCGAAAGCGTCGTGTGGACCTGCGAAGGCACAAAGTGCACCGCAGAACTCGACCGCAAGGCCCCGACCGTCCGCATCTGCAAGAAGATCGCGAAGGAAGTCGGCCAGGTGACCGCCCTGCGCAACACGAAATCCGAACTGACGGCCGAACAGATTGCCGAGTGCAATACGGCCGCCAAGCAGTAAGTCTGAATTCTCTCCAAGCCTCTCTTCAGGCCGCCAGGGTATCGCCTTGGCGGCCTTTTTTGTCCCACTGACATTCTTTACAGTGCACGGGCGGAAGGTTTGGCAGACAATCGGCAATGGGGGCCGCAGCCATGATTGCAGATGTCAAACGGACGCCGGATGAACGGTTCGCCAACCTGCCCGGCTATGATTTTGCTCCGCACTACGTTGACACTCTCCGCGGCTATGAAGGCTTGCGCGTCCACTACGTCGACGAGGGTCCGAGGGACGCCGCCCGGACTTTCCTTTGCCTGCACGGGCAGCCAACCTGGTGCTATCTCTACCGCAAGATGATCCCGATCTTTGCAGCCAGCGGGGCCCGGGTCATCGCCCCGGACTGGCTCGGTTTCGGGCGCTCGGACAAGCCGGCGGATGACTCCGCCTACACATTCAATTTCCACCGCAACATGATGCTAGCGCTGATACGCCATCTGGATCTCAGCAACATCACGCTCGTAGTTCAGGACTGGGGCGGCCTGCTGGGACTGACCCTGCCGCTGGAGATGCCGGACCGGTTTTCCCGGTTGATCGTCATGAACACCACGCTTGCCGTGGGCGCATCCCCGAGCCCCGGATTCGACGCGTGGAAGGCATTCGCAGCCAGCCAGCCGGACCTGGACATTGCCGCCCTGATGAAGCGGTCGAGTCCGAAATTATCGGATGCGGAAGCCGCCGCCTACGGTGCGCCGTACCCGGACATTTCCTACAAGGCCGGCGTCAGGCGCTTTCCGCAACTCGTGATGGTGAAACCCGACATGGAGGGGGCGGACATCTCACGCCGGGCCGCCGCATGGTGGCGTACCGATTGGCACGGCCAGTCCTTCATGGCCGTGGGCGCGGCGGATCCAGTGCTCGGGCCGCCCGTGATGGAACGCCTGCGGCAACAGATCAATGGCTGCCCCGAACCATTGATCATTCCGGACGGCGGCCACTTCGTCCAGGAATGGGGAGATATCATCGCACCGGCCGCGTTGAAGGCGTTCGGCGATCGATGAGTGCGGCGAAACCTGAAGCCGGCTGCGGCGCCGCGATACGCGACATGGAGGGCCGCCTGCTCCTCATCCAGCGTCTCAAGCAGCCGGAAGCCGGCGCCTGGGGCCTGCCGGGCGGCAAGATCGATTTCGGTGAGCGGGCAAAAGACACCGCCCGCCGCGAGATCGCCGAGGAACTCGGCATCGAGATCGAAATCCTGGGCCTCGCCTGTATCGCCGAGACCATCGACGGCGGCGACGGCCGCCACTGGGTCGCGCCCGTCTATGACGCGCGGATCACTGCCGGCGAGCCGCAGATCCTCGAACCGCACAAGCATGGCGGCTGGGGCTGGTTCGCCCTCGATGATCTGCCTGAACCGCTGACCAGCGCTGCCAAAGCCTGGCTGGACGCGGCCGCCCCGCAACGTGAACAGGAAGAAAGATCCCCTTAAACTTCGCCTTGTGGGTGCTCTTCCGGATAATCCTCGGCACGGTTGCCCAAAGCCCGTCTAGACAGCCGGGACCAACCGGGCTGAAGGGTGCTGAAGGGGCCCCCGGCGGCAGCAGCCTTCTAGCCAGCCGCGGCGACCCGGATGCCGATCCACTCGCCAGCCTGGGCGGGCTCCGGTTCGGCCGTTGCATTCCAGGACAGAAGCGAAGCGTTCCGCTGCTCTGGGCCTGACCTTTGCGTAAGACATCGGGCTTGGCGAACCCAGAACATCCGTGCCCGGAGCTATCCCCGCCTTTCGTAGTAAGAGGTTTTCGGCCAGCGAGCGCCTGCAGATCGGCGGCGCCGAGTTCGGGCGCGGATTCGACAACGCGCTTCTCAGTTTCGACCGTGGTTACGCCGTGATCGTCGAGCCGTCCTTCCGCCCGATCACATCCGGCGCTTTCGCCGCCAGCGAAATCTACCTGTTTGCCGATTATGGAGACGGGCTGATAGCGCCCGGTTCACCGGGCGAACGCTCGTTCGACCTTGGATCGGCAGGCCTTGGCACGCGGATCGTCTATAAGGAAATGGCCTCGCTCGGGCTGGAGATTGCCGACCTCTGGAGGGTGCCCGCCGACGGCGTGGACGACGACCCCGTATTCACTTTCAGCTGGAGCTTCCGCTACCAGCATTAAGGTTGATGGCCGATGCTGCGGCGCAATATCGCCCCGCCCCGATCATGACAACGATGACAGTGCCAAATCGGTGCGCAGTTTGCACAAGTGTCGCGCGAATGACGCCCCTGCAACGCGGCACGGATGTTGCAAAATTAGCCTGTGAGGCGCTAATGGCGCGTGGTGCGAGGGCCGGGGGCGGCCTGATTGAATCGCGAATTACGAGGGTGATTATGAGCGACACTGTAGCAATTCTTGCCGAGTTGGGCGTGCGTCCGAAGTCGGTTCGGAAGAACTGGAACGAGGCCCGGCTTTACGAGACCGCCGTCGCCTCTGGCGAAGCCCGTGTCGCGAAAGGCGGCGCGCTGGTGGTCGAGACCGGACAGCACACCGGCCGTTCGGCCAAGGACAAATTCACGGTGCGCGATGCGCTGACCGAGAACACCGTCTGGTGGGACAATAACGCGTCGATGACGCCCGAGCATTTCGAAGCTCTGTGGACGGACTTCAAAGCCCACATCGCGAAGCAGGACATGTTTTCGCAGGACCTGTTCGGCGGCGCCGACCTTGATTACCGCCTGCCGGTGACCGTGGTCACCGAATATGCCTGGCACTCGCTCTTCATCCGCCACCTCCTGCGTCTTCCGACCACGGACGAACTGGCCGGTTTCAAGACCGAGTTCACCATCATCAACTGCCCGAGCTTCCGCGCCGATCCGGCGCGCCACGGCTGCCGCAGCGAAACCGTGATCGCCGTCAACTTCGCCAAGCGCCTCGTGCTCATCGGTGGCACGTCCTATGCCGGCGAGACGAAGAAGTCCGTCTTCACCATCCTGAACTACCTGCTGCCGAACCAGGGCGTCATGCCGATGCACTGCTCGGTCAACACCTCTGACAAGAACGACGCCGCCATCTTCT
>CAZXQD010000103.1:0-11040 GCA_964643405.1 uncultured Hyphomonas sp.
CCGCCCGGCACACCGTGCATGTCGAAAAGGGCCGATAGCTGGAAGCCCATCACGTCCGAAAAGAAGGCGATATGCTCGCGGATGTCCGCCGCCATGATGGCAATGTGATGAATGCCGTTCGCCTTGATCATCCTGCGATCCTCCCTTGACCCTGCGGCCACATGGACAGGGCCGTTCTGCAGCATAATGTGCACCCCACAAACAAAAGGGGCAAGGAGGCATACAGATGGCTGGCGCAGGGGAAATCGTCCGGGAACCCTATCTGGTGATCCACAAGGACCCGTCCAGCTTCAAGGATGTGTATGGCGGGGCAGGGGACAATATCGCCGTCGAGTGCATGCGTATCTATCCGGCGGGCACAACGGCCGAGAGCGTTGTCATCTTTTCCCACCCCATCGGCGGCGGGGCTTTCCTGCCGCTCGTCTCGGCGCTGGCGCGCGGCGGCCAGCACGTCATCTATGCGAACACGCGCTATCGGGGAAACGATACCGCCCTGATCATGGAAAAGTGCGCCGCCGATTTCGGCGCCTGCATCGAACACGCCCGCACCCGGCTCGGCTACAAGCGCGTCATCCTCGGCGGCTGGTCCGGCGGCGGCTCGCTGTCACTGTTCTATCAGGATCAGGCCGAGCGCCCGACGATCACGCATACGCCGGCGGGCGATCCTTATGATCTGACCAAGAAAGCCCTGCCGCCAGCGGATGGAATCATGCTGCTCGCTGCGCATGTCAGCCGCGCCATTACGCTGACCGAATGGATGGACCCGTCCATTTCCGACGAGACGCGCCCCTTTGACCGCGATCCCGCGCTCAACATCTACGATCCGGCCTGTCCCGCCCAGCCACCGTATACGGACGAGTTTGTGGCCCGCTTCCGCGCCGCCCAGCTCGTTCGCAACCGGCGCGTCACGGCCTGGGTAAGGGATACGCTGGAGGAGCTGCGCCGCAAAGGCGATGACAATATGGAACGCGCCTTCACGGTGCACGGAACCATGTCGAACGTGTGCTGGACCGATCCCACGCAGGAGCCGTCGGACCGGCGCCCTTATACCTGTTATCTGGGCGAGCCGCGCATCGCCAATGACGGACCCGTAGGCCTCGCGCGGTTCACGACGCTTCGCTCCTGGCTCTCGCAATGGGGGTACGACACCACGAATGCGGACGGCCTCGGCAATGCGTCGCGCGTTTCCTGTCCGGTACTGGTGATCAACAATACGGCAGACCTTGCGTGCACGCCCAGCCATGCGCGCCGCCTGTATGAAGCCGTCGGGCATTCCCGGAAGTCCTATCAGGACATTCAGGGGGCAGATCATTATTACATCGAGCGCCCGGACCTGCTGCCGCAGGCGGTGAAAGCTTGTTCGAACTGGCTGGAACAGGAAAGCCTGTCCGGCTGAACGGATCAGTCCGGCAGGCGGACGATCACGTCTTCGTCAGAGGGGGCAGGAGCCGGTTTGGCGTCGAGCAGCGTGTCCGGCGTTGCCGGCTCATCATCAAGCTGGATGCCGAGATCCGGCACATCCTCGAAGTTTGCGCCCGTCGAGCCTGGCGCGATGATCAGGCCGCCGCTGCCCGCGGAGGCGCCGGAGCCGACGATCAGGCGTCCGGCCGGTTCATTGCTACGCCCGACGTTGAGGTTGAGCGTACCGCGCACTTCCGCGGCGTCCGTCGCCGGTTCGGCAGTGGCGGTGAAGGCAGCGCCAAGGCTGGCGAGCGAAAACGCGAGAAGGGCGGCAACCGGTTTCATCGACATTCCTCAGGTTTGGGGCTGCAACGCACGGGCTGCGAGCTTGGTTTCCACAACGTCCCAGAATTTTGCCGCCGCATCAATGCCGGATAGCCGTTTGAGGGCCTGCAGGCCGGTCGGCGAAGTGACATTCACCTCCGTCAGCCGTCCACCGATGACGTCGATCCCCGTCAGCATCAAGCCGCGGCGCTTCAGTTCCGGCCCGATGCGCGCACAGATATGCCTGTCGGCGGCGGTCAGTTCTGTAGCCTCCGCGGTGCCGCCGACCACGAGGTTCGAGCGCACCTGGCCCGCCTTGGGCTTGCGATTGATCGCGCCCACCGGCTCGCCATCGATCAGGATAATGCGCTTGTCTCCGTCGGCTACCGCCGGGAGGAAGGCCTGCACCATCACCGGCTCGCCGGAGCGGCTGAGGAAGAGTTCCAGCAGCGAGTCGAGGTTCGAATCTGTCTCGTTCAGCCGGAACACGCCGGCCCCGCCATGGCCGTAGAGCGGCTTGACGATGATGTCCCTGTACTTGTCCCTGAACGCATCGATTACCGCGCGGTCGCGGGTGACCAGTGTGGGTGGCATGATGTCCGGAAACATCAGCGGAAAAATCTTCTCGGGGCTTGAGCGCACACCGGCGGGGTCATTCAGCACCAGGGTCTGGCCGGAAACTTCCTCCAGCATGTGGCAGGCGGTGATATAGCCCATGTCGAAGGGAGGGTCCTGCCGCATCAGGATCACGTCGGTATCCTGCGCCAGGTCCAGTGTGACGGCTTCGCCGAACAGGCCGGGTGTCTCGCGTACGCGCTGGACCCTCGCCGGACGGACGCGCGCCGTAACGCGGCCTTCGTTCCAGGCAAGATCACTCACGCCATACACGAAAATCTGGTGGCCGCGGGCCTGCGCGATTTCGGCGAGGGCGAATGTGGTGTCGCCGTCAATATTCACCCGCTCAAGCGGGTCCATCTGGATTGCGATGCGAAGTGTCACGCGGCGTATGCCCCCGGTTTACGGAAGGCGCGCGGGATCAGCGGCTTCCTGTGTCGTAGCTTGCGCCGTGCAGCTCGGGCATCGGCTCGATTGTCGTCGTATATGACGCGTCGGGGCCCGGTTGATAAGTGGGGGCCGGTGTTTGCGTGGTGACGGGTTCAGGCTGTTGGGCGGGCTCATCGCGGACCCGGACATACGAGACGACCTGTTTCACCCCGCCCACGATGCTGGCCTCTTCGGCGGCGCGGCGCAGCTCTTCCGTGTCGCGCGCAATGCCCATCAGGTAGACTACGCCGCCATAGGTCTCGATGTTGAAATTGACGCTCTTTACCTTGCTGGAGCCGATCAGACGGGCGCGGACCCGGCCGGTGATGATCTCGTCGGACAGGTTCGCCATGAAGCCGCCGGGCGCCTCGATGCGGATCTCGTTCGCCACGTCCTTCGTGCGCGATGCGCTCCACGCAATCCCTTCGGCAAAGGTCCGGTCCTCCGGCGAGTTCACCCGGCCGGACAGCAGCACCAGCCCGTTTGAAACTTCCACGTCAACCTCGCCGAACCGGGCACCGCTCTCGTTCAGCAGTTTAGCCTTGATCTCGTTGGACGTCGTCGCGTCGTCCAGCGCCTCGCCCATGGTCTTTTCCTGAACGGATGTTAGCCCGACTGCGCCGGCGGTTCCAACGACCGCAGCGGCGCAACCCGTCAGCGGCAGTGCAGCGATAAGGGCAGGAAGAAGAAAAACGGTACGCATGGGGGAAACGATCCTGGAAGCCACGGTGAATGAAACTTCATTACCCGCAAGATAGGGCGAAACGCGGGCACTCTCCAAATGAAACCCTGTATAGGAAAGGCCTGTACGCTTGGTGAACGGCAGCCGCCCGGCCCGCCGCTGCGCCTTTTTGCTGGTTGCGAAGGCCCTCGCATGTTAAGTTTGCAGCAAGGTCGCAAAAGGAGCCCTTGCCCTGACATCCGCCAAATCCCGGGTTGAGCCCCCAAAGAACGTCTCGCTCGCAGATATCAAGCTGCTGGCTGAGGCCCTTTCGAAAGTCCTCGAAGACGACAAGGCCGAAGATCTGGCCTTCATCGAACTTCAGGGCAAATCTTCCCTCGCCGATTTCATGATCATCGCTTCGGGCCGTTCCGGACGGCACGTGTCTGCGTTGGCCGAACATGTCGCCCAGGAGGCGAAACGCCTGACCGGCCGCCCGGCCAGTGTCGAAGGCATGGCGAATGCGGACTGGGTGCTGATCGATACCGGCGACGTGATCGTCCACCTGTTCCGCCCGGAAGTGCGCGAATTCTACAATCTCGAAAAAATCTGGATGTCGGATCAGTCGGCGCACCGGACGGCGCGCGCCTGATCCATGCGGTTGCAGATTCTGGGGGTAGGGCGCCTGAAGGACGGCCCGGAGCGCAGCCTTACGGATGACTATCTCGGCCGGTGCCTGCCGCTCGCCCGCCAACTCGGCTTCCGCGGCCCAGAAGAACACGAAGTTGCCAGTGGCGGTGGCCTCGAGGCTGAAGGCGCGCGCCTGATCGCCCGTCTGCCGGACGGCGCCAAATGCGTTCGCCTCGATGAGGCCGGTGAAAACCTCACCTCCACCGAACTGGCCCGCCGGCTCGCTGCGTGGCGCGACGAAGGCCTGCGGGATGCTGTCTTCCTGATTGGCGGCGCCGAAGGCTACTCAGCCGAAGTGCGCCGCGCCGTGCCTATAACCCTGGCCTTCGGGGCGCAGACCTGGCCGCACCGCCTAATCCGCGCCATGCTTGCCGAACAGCTCTACCGCGCGCTGACGATCCTCGCCGGCACGCCCTATCACAAGGCCTGAAACGCGGCAGTGCGGGGGAGGATCAAAAGGGCCCCGGCGTCAGGGGGGAGGAAAACCGGGGCCCTGGATGGCAGCATCACCAGGCCAGCGAGGGCGGCGACGCTTCATCTTGCCCCTGTCTACGCACCGGCGCCGGATTGGATCACTCCGCGTGCAAATTCTGTAAGCGATTGCCGCAACCGGGGCAGGGGCCTTAAGGAAGGTCGCGCAAGAGGAGACGGAAAGCATGCCGGGCCGTGACATGTGGCGCATCTATGGACCGGTCATCGCGATTGCTGTCGCCGGGTTCGTCCTTGCGCTATTTCTCATGGATCCCGCACCGCCGAAGACCATCCGGTTCGGCGCTGGCGCGCCCGGCGGCGCCTACCATGCCTATGCCGAACGCTATCAGCGCCTTCTCGAAGAACAGGGCGTCAAGGTGGAACTCGTCGACACCGCCGGCTCGATCGACAATCTCCGGCTGCTCGAAGACGACTTTATCGACGTGGCGCTGGTCCAGGGCGGTCTGACCGGCGTCAGTGAGCAGAAGGCCCTGCGCTCCCTCGGCGGGATGTTTGAGGAACCATTCTGGGTTTTCGTGCGCGACGGGGTCGCCGCAAACGATTTCGGCGACCTCAAGACGGCCCGCGTCTCGATTGGCGCCGAGGGCTCCGGCACCCGCGCCCTCGCCGGCATCCTGCAGACAGCCTATGGCGAGAGCTGGGCGGACAGTGCGAAGCTCGGGCTGACCGTCCGCGAGGCCGAAGCCGCCCTGGCCGCCGGTGAAATCGACGCCGCTGCCTTCGCGGCCTCGCCGGACGCCCCCTATATCAACGCCCTGATGCACACCGAAGGCCTTCACCTCCTTCCCTTCGAGCGGGCCGAAGCCATTGCACGGCGCACCGACGGGCTGTCTTCCGTCCGCCTTCTGCGCGGGATTGCCGATATCGGCGCCGACATACCGGAACGCGACGTACCGCTTGTTGCGGCGGTCGCCCAGCTTGTCGTGCGCGACGATGTCCACCCCGCCATCGAAGCCGTCCTGCTGGATGCCGCGCTCGCGATCCATTCGGAGCGCAGCCTCTTCCAGGACGCTGGCCGCTTTCCGAATGCCGAGACCGCCGAGCTGCCGGTCACCAAGCAAACCACGCGCTTCTACCGCGATGGCCCGTCCTTCCTCAGACGGTACTTCCCGTTCAGCGTGGCGAACTTCCTCGACCGGGCCTGGGTCCTCGCGATCCCGCTGCTGACGCTGGCATTCCCGCTCGTCCGGGCGGCCCCGCCGATCTACCGGTGGCGTGTGCGCCGGCGGATCTATGTCTGGTACCGCGACCTGCGCGCCCTCGAAGAAGAGGGGCGCGCCACGCCGCCCGGCGAGCCGCGCACCTCGGTCATCAGTCGTCTCGAGCGCCTGCAGGCCGATATTGGCAAGCTGGACGTTCCGCTGTCCTACACCGACGATCTCTACCGCCTGCGCAGCCATGTGGCATTCGTAAAGCAGCTTCTGCTTGCCCAGCGGCCGGAAGACGCCGTCTCCCAGACCGTCTAGGCGAGCCCGGCGGCTTTCACGTCTGGCAGGAAGGTGCGCGAGACCGGCGCCTCCGTTCCGCAGGCCAGCACCAGCGCGAGTTTGCTGCCCTGGCGTTTTGTGTCCCGGACGGCGGCCTTTGCCACCCACCAGGACCGGTGCACCTGCAGGCCCCCGCCGCCTTCCAGTTCGCGGATCGCATCGGCGAGGCGCATCAGGATGAGGTCGTTGCCGAGACTCGTGTGCACCCGCAGGTAATGGTCCTCGGCAGATACCGCGTGGAGCTCGGCGTGACGATACTTCAGCGGGAGCCGCGCCAGGAAAGCCCGCGTGGCGTCCGGCGCCGTGAGCTCCGTCGTACCGGCCGGTTTCTGCGATGCAAGGGTAACGACATATCCTCCGACCACCATCACAACGCACACGGCAAACACATAGAGATACTGAACGGGGAAGGCCGCAAAGGACATCGCGCCGCCGAGCACGGCAGAATAGGCGTAGAGCGACAGGGTCACAGGCACGGCGATCAATCCGGCGCCGGCGGCAACGCGCAGCGCCAGTGGCCAGGGCTCAAACCGCGTGCCGAAGATGAACGGGATGACGAAGACGGACGCGGACACGCCGGTGCCGATCGTGACGAGCCACATCGAATAGCGCAGCCAGAGTGGGCCGGAGACGCCGTAAATCCCGAACCAGGTGAAAACGCCGGAAAGGACAATGACGACGGAGACGTTCCTGAGCAGGGTTCGCAAACGGGCCGGCATTGAATTCACCCTGCATTTGGCGCTTCGCGAACGGTAATGGCGGCATTTCGCGAAGGATTCCAGCCGGAACACGTAAGGCGCGTGGCAGCCCGAAGCCATGCCTGCGAGGAAGACGGGGAGGCCGCCGAGCCGCCCGTTCCTGCCCACAGCCCGATTGGAGAGTCCAAACCGATGACCACCCTAGAAGCCCACCTTTCCAGCCGTCCGAAACGCTCGCTGCGTGCCTGGCGCAAGGCCAACTTGAACAAGGTCAACGTGGCGATCGGTGCGGTTGCCTTTCTGATCGTCAGCGCCCTGATCCTGCAGCAGATGCCGCCTGTTCGTTTCCGGCTGGATGCAACGCCGCTGCTCGAGGCACCTGGCATGGTGAAGGTGCATGTGGCGGCGGCGGTGACCGCGTTTGCGCTCGGTTGCATCCTGATGACCGGCATCAAGGGCACAACGCTTCACCGCGCGCTCGGCTATGGCTGGGTTGCCGCCATGGCGACGACTGCCATCAGCTCCTTCATGCTTTTCGGACCGGTCGGGAGCTATTTCAGCCTCATCCACGCGCTGTCGGCATGGACCCTGATTGTCCTGCCCATGGGCATTGCTGCGGCGCGCAGAGGCAACATCGCGGCGCACCGCAAAACGATGACGGGCGTGTTCACGGGCGGCATGCTGATCGCGGGGCTCTTCACCTTCCTCCCCGGACGCCTGATGTGGAGCCTGTTCTTCACGGCCTGATCGGGCAGGGACTCTTCGACGCCTTACAGCTGTCGCACAACCCGGCTAGAACCTCCTCAGGGCCGTAGCGGCGCTGAGGAGGCAAACATGAAAAAAATCACATCACTCGCAATCCTGTCGCTGCTCGCGGCGTGCCAGTCACCCGCCGAACTGCCGCTGATCGGCGATGCTTTTGCACCGAAAAGTGCAGATGAGGCATTGGAGCCCTATTACCGCACACTGCCAGATGATTTTTACCCGCGTGCGCCCGCAGGCCTTCCGCTTGATTCGTCCAAGGCGCTCACGCGCATCCTCGTGGCCTCCTGTCTCGATGAAGAGAAGCCCGAGAGCGCGGCGCTCCGCTCAATCGCGGGCGAGACTGCGGACCTCTTCCTGATGATCGGCGACAATGTCTACGGCGACCGTGATGGCCCGGCCTATGTCAACAACCAGCCCGAGCTGAATGAGCTGCGCGCAAGCTTCAGCGACCTTGCCGCGCGCGAGGATTTCAAGGCCGTGCGGGCAAAGTTCCCCATGATGGTGGCATGGGACGACCATGATTTCGGCGCCAATGATGCGGGCCGCGAGTTCCCGTTCCGCCGCCTCGCCGAGCGAATCCACGAACGTTTCTGGGGCCTCGAAAACGAAGATGTCGGCGCGTACCCCGGCACCTACTATGCGCGCACTTTCGGACCCGAAGGCCAGCGCACGCAGGTCATCGTGCTGGACACGCGCTTCTTCCGTTCGCCGCTGACACCAACCGATGCGTGGAACCAGAAGGGCAAGGAACGCTATATCCCCTCCGCCGATCCGGAGCAGGACATGCTGGGTAACGACCAGTGGACCTGGCTGGAAAACCGGCTGCAGGACCCGGCCGACCTGCGCCTGATCGTGTCGTCCATTCAGGTCCTGCCAACCGTCCATGGCTACGAGGCCTGGTCCACCATGCCGCTCGAACAGCAGCGCCTCTACCGTCTTGTGCGCGAGACGGAAGCCAAGGGTGTCGTCTTCGTCTCCGGTGACCGCCACACGGGCTTTCTCTACTCCAGTGACACCGCACTGCCTTATCCGGTCAGCGAAATCACGGCCTCGTCGCTGAACGTTTCCTTCGCCACAACCACGGAAGAGCGGGATGCATTGCAGGTCGGCGATGGCTTCCCGCCGGAAAACTATGGCGCGATCGGAATCGACTGGACGGCCGGTACGGTGAGTCTTGCGATTCACGGCAACAACGGCGAGACAGTGCGGGAACTGACAGCCAAGTTCCGCTGATCATGAAAGCAAATGTCGGGCTACAGGAATGTGATCACGCTGATCCTTGCGATCTGCCTCATGCAGGCGGCGGCAAGTTTCATGGGTGTGATCACACCGGTCGGGCTGACTGAACTCAAGGCCGGCGAAACGCTGACCGGGCTCGTCGGCGCGCTCTACTCGGCGGGTTTCATGGCGGGCGCCTGGGCGGGCCCCGCCTTGCTCGGCCATTACAGCACCATTCGCCTCTATGCTGCCGCGGCGGCGATCACCGCCGTCTGCGCGCTCGCCATGGGCATGGTGCCCGGCATTGCGGCCTGGGGCGCTGCCCGCATCATTCAGGGCATCGGGTTCGGTCTTCTGTTCGCCAGCGCAGAAAGCTGGCTGGGGCAGGCCGTTCCGAAAGACCGTCGCGGCGACATGATGGGCTTCTACTATTTCCTCTCGCGCATCGCCGGATTGCTCGCGCCTTTTCTCGCCTTTGGCCTCTCTGCGCTCGATCCGCGCGGCCTCAGCTGGGTGTCGATCCTGCTCTGCCTGTCCCTGGTCACGATGTGCCTGACCCGGCAGGCAGAACCACTGCCGCCGGGCCGGGAAGTGATGCGCCCGCTGGATCTGTTCCGGCTTGCGCCCTCGGCCGTGACCGGCTGCTTCCTTGCGGGCCTTCTCAACACTGGCACTCTGGCCCTTCTGCCGACCTGGACGAGCACATTCTCGATCGGCGGGGGAGGGACCGGGGCGGCGGCCCTCGCTGCAGCCGCCGCGGCCGCGGGCGCGCTACTGGTTCAATGGCCGGCCGGGCGGATTTCGGACCGGGTGGAGCGGCGCCATGTCGTTGCGGGCCTGTCCCTTTTCGCGGGCGCTGCGGCGCTGGCGCTGACGGCTGGGGCGATGCGGTTCAGCGAGCCCGTTATTCTGGCGCTGTTGTGCTGCTGGGGCGCGGGCGCCTTCGCCTTCTACGGCGTCTGCGCGGCGCATGCGATCGACCGGGCCGGACCGGGCCGTATCCCGCAGGTGATGAGCGGCATCCTGTATGTCTGGGCGGCTGGCTCCGTGGCGGGGCCCGTCCTGTCAGGCGTCGCGATGAGCCTTGGCGGCCCGCAGGCACTCTTTGGCATTGCAGCCTCCGGCCTGTTCCTGCTGGCCGGGATCATGCTGGTCCGCAGCCGGGTCCGACCGCCGCCTGAAACGGTTGTGCCGGAAGCCTTCATGCCCGCCGAGGCAACATCGGTTGCTGTGCCGGTTGCCAATCCCCCCATGCGCGAGTCCGGCGCGGCCGATTGACGTTGCGGCAAATTATGACCTCTGGGTCCAAACCCTAGTACTCAGGCGATTGCTACAGGCGATTCTGCTGGTATACAGCGCGCGAACTACAAGGGGGAGAGACTGGCGAGAGGCGACCAGTCCTGCCCCTGAACAGGGAAAACTCCATGAATATTCACGAATATCAGGCGAAGGCACTGCTCAAGTCCTTCGGCGCGCCTGTGGCTGACGGTGTACCGGTCCTGTCACTGGCAGATGTGCAGAAAGCCATTGATTCGCTCCCCGGTCCGCTCTGGGTCGTGAAAAGCCAGATCCACGCCGGCGGGCGCGGCAAGGGCAAATTCATCGAGAAGGAAGCCGGCGAGAAGGGCGGCGTCCGCCTCGCCTTCAACAAGGAAGATGTGAAGAAACACGCCGAGGCGATGCTCGGCAAACATCTCGTGACCGCGCAGACGTCCGCCTCCGGCAAGCAGGTCAACCGCCTCTACATCGAGGACGGCGCCGACATCGAGAAAGAACTCTACCTGTCGATCCTCGTTGATCGCGCCACCTCGAACGTCGCCTTCGTCGTCTCCACCGAGGGCGGCATGGACATCGAGGCCGTCGCCCATGACACGCCCGAGAAGATCGTCACGGTGCAGATCGATCCGCTGAAAGGCGTGACCGCCGCCGATGCCGCGGCGCTCAACAAGGCGCTGAACCTCAGCGGAACCGCTGCCGAGGACGGGCTGAAACTCTTCCCGATCCTCTACAAGGCCTTCACCGAGAAGGACATGTCGATGCTGGAGGTAAACCCCCTCATTGTCATGAAGAACGGCCACCTGCGCGTCCTCGACGCGAAAGTATCGTTCGACGGTAACGCGATCTTCCGCCACCCGGATGTCGCCGCCCTGAAGGACGAAACCGAACAGGACGCCAAGGAACTCGAAGCGGCTGAGTGGGACCTCGCCTATATCGCGCTCGACGGCACGATCGGCTGCATGGTCAACGGCGCCGGCCTTGC
>CAZXQD010000104.1:0-10990 GCA_964643405.1 uncultured Hyphomonas sp.
CCGTTCAAAGCCAGCGCGCGCAGTTCCGGGGAAGGGGTGGTTAGTTCGGTCATGTCAGTCTCCTCTGCCGCCGCGTTCCTTTCCGCATGAGGCGGTGGCGGGCGGCAGGATCGGCGCATGGCCGGAGCGCACGAGGGCGGCGCACAAGGGGTGCAGAAGGTAGGGCGGTTACACACGCCGCTTGTCGCTAAAGGACCGCCCCCTTGTGCGCCGTCCGCGCTCCGGCACTCGCGCCGTCCGCCCGCCGCCGCCTCGGAGGATATCTGACGCCGGGCAGGAAGCAGGAGCGACGGCTTGACGAAACAGCCCGGGTCTTGTGGACACGTTATTGGCCGGGCGGTGTGCACTCGTGAGACTCGTGAACTGGAACATCGAACGGCACGGTCCAGCGACCTGGCAAGCGCAGTCCCTTCTGGCTGAGATCGCGGAGCTTGGCCCGGATGTCGTGTGCCTGACGGAAGCCTGGGAAGTGTCGGCGGCGGCGCTCGGCGGCTACGCGATTTCATCGCGGGGCGCGACCTGGAGCGCCAAGCATGACAACGAGCGCAAAGTGCTGCTCTGGTCGAAGCATCCCTGGCACAGTGTAGAGACGATCGATCAGCTCGAGGCCACGGGAAGTGCGATCACGGGTTTGACGCTTCTTGCGGATATGCAGGTTCGGGTCACTGCGCTGTGTGTTCCTTATCATTTCGCGAGCCCTTTCGGTCAGGAACCCAAGGCGAAGCCCTGGAGCCAGCATGAGCGCTTCCTTGAGGATTTGTTGCCCTTGCTTCGTCAGTGGCGAGACGAAGGCCCGGTCATCATACTTGGGGACTTCAATCAGTTCATGCCGCGCGTCTGGGGGCCGAAGCGTTCGCATCAGCTGATGGAGGAGGCCTTTGCCGGGTACAATATCGTGACGGCCGGTGAGATCGAAGGAGTCGGGGCGAGAGCGATCGACCACGTTGCCTTTGCCGGAAACCTCTACCCCACAAGAGTTTTTGGGCTTCCTGCAGCGCGTGACGGCGGGCGCCGACGCTCCGATCATTTTGGGGTTGTGGTCGAGTGCGGAACGGATCCTGCCGAAGTCAATCCATAGTCCTTCGCACCTGTTGCGGAATAAATCTGCGTGCAGCGGCATTTTACCTATGGTTTAATTGCGTGACTCGCGCTGAGACGATTATCTCTGCAATTGCCAAACAACGCCCTGTGTCAGAACCCTGCCTCGCGAGGAGAGGATCATGAATACCAAGACCAAAAAAGAGCCGGGATCGAGATCACCGAATGAGATCGACCGGCATGTCGGCATAAGACTCCGGAAGCTGAGAGTGGATCAGAGACTGACGCTGCAAGATCTCGCAGGACAGATCGGCGTCAGTCATCAGCAGCTCCAGAAATACGAGACTGGGACCAACCGTCTCAGCGTCGGCATGCTCCCCGGCGTTGCGGATGCGCTTGGCGTCGACCTCATGGAGTTCTTCGAAGACTCGGCCAGCGCGCCGCCCGAAAAGAAGAGCAAAGCCGATCAGCTGCGCCGCGAATGCGAGCTCGTGCTTCGAAGGACGAAGTCCGAGGAAGCCTTGCAGCGTATGCTCGATGTGTTGAAGGCGCTGACGCGTTAGCGTGATCGTTGCAACCGGTGTCGCCCATGATTCCTGATTATCAGTCTCTGATGCGCCCGGTGCTCGAGCATGCGGCAAAGGGCGAGGTTCGCATCTCAGACCTAATTGAAGCGCTGAGCGTTGAACTCGGGCTCAGCGACGCTGAGCGCACTGAGCTCCTGCCAAGCGGTAAGCAGACCGTCATTGCCAATCGCATCCATTGGGCGAAGACCTATCTCAAACAGGCGGGTTTGGTTGCGGCGACCCGGCGCGGGCACTTTGTGATCACAGACAGGGGCCGGGCGGCACTCGCTAACACGGGCGTGCGGATCGACAACCAGCTTCTCAAGCAATTCGAAGAGTTCCAGGCATTTCAGGCTCGAAGCGCGGAGCGTGCTGACGAGGCGGATTCTTCTCCTTCCATTGATCCGCCAGCGATCACGCCGGATGAAGCGCTCCGCGTCGCCCACCGGCGGATCGAGGCGAGCCTTGCGGCCGATCTGATCGACCGGGTACGGAACGCTTCGCCTGCCTTCTTTGAAACCCTGATCGTCAACCTGCTGCTGGCAATGGGCTATGGCGGCTCGAGTGAGGAGGCAGGCCGGGCGCTTGGGCGGACCGGAGATGATGGCATCGACGGCGTGATCGACCAGGACCCGCTTGGTGTCGATCAGATCTATATCCAGGCGAAGCGTTACGCGGAAGGAAATACAGTCGGGGCAGGGGCGATCCGGGACTTCTTTGGCGGGCTCAGTCTGAAGAGGGCTTCCAAAGGCATCTTTGTCACGACCTCGAGCTTTTCATCGTCGGCGGTCGAAACAGGACGCGGGCTTGGCAGCCGTATCGTCCTGATCGATGGTCCTCAGCTGGCCCGCCTGATGATCCGGTACAATGTCGGGTGCCGGGACGAAGAGATCCTTCATCTGAAGAAGGTGGACGAAGACTTCTTCGACACGGACATCTAGTTCCCAGAACCAGAGAGGGCGCCAGCTCCCAAGCTGAATTCGACGATCGCCGCGCGGCGATTTATTTGTCGTAAGATCATCGCGGGTGCACCGTCTTCAACGGCGCTTTCACGACCGCGCAAATTTCATCAGCGGCTCGATGTCATGCCCGTCGGCAGCTTTGAGGGCGGCGACATACTGCGCCCGCGTCGAGGCAGCTTCGACAAGGCTTGTGCGTCCCCATGAGAAACGGGGGCGCCCGAGCGCCACGGCCAGGAGATCTGCTGCAAGGCGCGCATGCCGGCCGTTGCCGTTCGGAAACGGATGGACCCATACGAGGCGATGATGAAACCTGACCGCAATCTCGTCCGGCGGAAAGGTCTCGTGTTCGATCCAATAGCGTGTGTCGTCGAGCGTTGTGCGCAGCTCGGTGCTGATCCTGTAAGCCGCGACGCCGATATTGCGTTCGGTCGTGCGCAGCGCGCCCGCCCAGGTCCAGACTTTGCCGAACATGCGTTTGTGCAGGCTCAGCAGGAATGGCTCGTTCAGCACATCGCGTTTTCGCGAGAAGGCCCACAGGTCGGCTTCGGATATGCCGATCTGCTCGGCCTCGTTCAGCTGGGCGCGGGTCGTGATGTAAGTTGGAATCAGCTGCCGGCGCTCATCCGGTTCCAGAGGCGTGGCTGCCTCGTCGCCGGATTCAAAGAGGGGATCGCTCACAGGGGCTCCCAGAGGCGGCTTGCCTTTGCCATCAGAACCGCGTCGGTCAAGCGTTCGAGTTCGGCGGTGAGATCTTCGCTGCGAAGCGCCTGGTCTTCGAGCCGCATGGTGTGATGGACGCGCGCCAGTTGGCTTCTCGCCACAATGTCTGCACGCTGTCGTACGGTGTCCTCGAGCGTGGACCGGGGCACCAGCGCGTAAACAAGCTGGCAATCGAGCGCTTCAGCGGCCTGGCGAAGCGTGTTGAGCGTGACGGTTCCGGCAGCCTCTCCTTGTTCCATCGCCGTGATGGTTGACTGTGAGAGTTCCATACGGGCGGCGAGCTGCCGGCTGGTCATGCCGAGCGCGTCGCGGATCGCCCGTACCCAGCCTTTCGGCGGGCGTGCCTGATCGGCCGCGATCCGGTATGGGATCAACGCCTTGTCGAGGTGTTTACGGGCGAGGGTTTGAGGCGATGAGCGAGCGGGCATGATCAGTCCTTTTCCGGCATTTTGATACACCAAGGTCGATCAAAAATCCATAAACAGATCGACTATAGCAGATACTATAAATCACTATTGATCGATAATAGTCGCTCAAAAATAGAATTTTCCCGCTTAGATTTTATTTAAGCTGTTTACGATAGCAAATTGGCGCCCCCTGAAGTCTGACAGTTGTTGCCCGTATGCCCGCCCATAGACCTAAATCAGTTGCCTTGATTGAGGGACAGCCTCTCTACACGCCTTCGGGCGCACGTCTGGACACGACTGATCTCAAGATCCTCCATCTGCTGCAGACCGGTGCGCGCGACTCGATACAAGACATTGCCCAGCGCATTCAGCTTTCGCACAGCGGGACGCTGCATCGGCTGAGGCGTCTCGAGGAATCAGGCGCGGTCCTGAGATACATGGCGGAACTCGATGAGTCGATTTTCCAGACCTGGCCTGTGTACTGGATTGATATCTCGCTGACCCGGCACCGGAGCGACGCCCGAAACAGATTTGAGCGCGTCATCGCTGATACGCCCGTCGTCATGGAAGCTGTCGAATTTGTTGGCGAGTTTGACCTTTCCCTCAAGGCCGCGCTGCGCAGTCCCGGCGACTGGCCAGCGCTAAAGGCATCGCTTGATCCGGACGCCGAGTTCATCGAGCGTGCGCAGCTTCGACCTGTGGCACGCGTCATCAAGCGCGCCATTCCGCATCCGCTTCTTTCCAGCTGCGGCGCGTGAGCTGCAGTCTGCACTACTTGCGTAGACAGGGCAGGATGCCTAATTCCACGACCACGCGAATCCCTCACGGTTAACGCAGGTCACATCAAGCCTGCGACCGGACGGCGCGGGTTCAGCGGATTTCTCAAAATATCCGCCGACGGATCAAGTATTTCACCAATCCGATATCGGATTATCGCGATTTTCGCGAACCGGCGCTCCTTGGTGCATTCGGGGGCTGCTCGCCCGCCAAGTGTAGCGACTGGTTTCAAGCCGTTTCCTCGGCGGTGATGCACCCGGGCGTCCGGGCATTTTCCGGACGGTTTGAGCCGGAGCTGGTCTTGCGTTTCGTCATTGCTGCGACAGCTTGCATCGTGATCCTCATGATCGGCATGAGCGCGGCGACGCAGTTCCTGGCCGGCGTATTCGATCATCATCCGGCGCTGGGCAGCCGCCTTGCTGTCTCCGACAACATCATCCTCTATCCTCCGTGGGCGGTGTTCGGCTGGACTGCGTCCTTCGCGGAGGATTTCCCGCGCCCCTTTGAACTGGCCCATGCGATCCTCTTCGCTGGACTGATGGCCGCGGTTTTGCCTGCAGCGCTACTCATGCGACGCGGCAACAAGACCAAGCCTTTCGGCGCTGCCGCCTGGGGCACATTTGCCGATGCTAGGGATGCCGGTCTTCTTGCGCCGAGTGGTACCGTCCTCGGCAAGATGGACGGCGAAATCCTCTGCCATGACGGGCCGGGCCATCAGCTGCTGATTGGCGCTTCGCGCTCCGGCAAGGGCAGGGGGCATATCGTGCCAACGCTGCTGGCCTGGGGCGGGTCAGCTCTGGTCCTTGATGTGAAGGGCGAGCTCGCAGACGGCGACCCGCGCCACGGGTTCCCGGGAACGGCGGGGTTTCGGGAAACGCTCGGGCCGGTCATCCGCTTTGCGCCGACCCTTCGGGGTTCGGCCGCGTTCAACCCGCTCCTCGAGGTGCGCCGCGGCGCCAACGAAGTGCGCGACGTCCAGAACATCGTCGAGATCATAACCGATCCTGCCGGCGACGCGCGCCATTCGGATTTCTGGGACAAGGCGGCGCGCCAGGTCATCACCGGCGTGATCCTGCACGTTCTCTATACCGAGCCGCTGCATCGCAAGTCGCTCGGCGTTGTGCGCGAGAAGCTTCGTGATCTGAAGGCAACGGCCGAGGAGATGCGTACGACGCTGCACCGCGTGAGCCCGGTCACCGGCGAGCCGGAAGTGCACCCGGAAGTTCTGCATGGGGCGACGAGTTTTCTGGCCGGCGAAGACCGGTTGCAGGCGGGCCTCAAGGCAACGGCTGAAAGCTTCTTCGGCCTCTTCGCCGATCCTCTGGTCGCGGAAAAAACCGCCACATCTGACTTTCGTCTCTCTGACATGATGTGCGGCGACGCGCCGGTCACGCTCTACCTTCAGCCGCCGCCGTCTGATGCGGCGCGACTGATGCCGCTGATGCGCCTTTTCCTCAACCAGCTCGCGCGCAGCCAGATGGAGGATCTCGCCCATGGCAGCGACGGACGTCGCAAACGCCATACGCTGCTCCTCTGTCTCGACGAATTCCCGCAGCTCGGCAAAATGCCCTTCTTCGAGGCCATGATGGGCACGATGGCGGGGTATGGTGTCAAAGCCTATCTCGTCTGCCAGTCGCTGAACCATATCCTGCGCGCCTATGGCCGGGACAATGTCATCCTCGACAACTGCCAGGTCGTGACGGCCTTTGCTGCGGCCGACATGGATACGGCCAAGAAAATCGCCGAGATGGCCGGCGAGGCGCGCGAGGTGCGCGCGCAGCATAGCGAGCAGCGTCCGCGGCCGATCCTTGGCGCCCGCAAAGGCAGCATCACCTGGCGCGAAGAAAGCCGGCCTCTGCTGCTCGCCGCCGATGTGCGCCAGCTGGCCTCTGGGGAGCAGCTGACCTTTGTGACGGGCGCAAAGCCGCTCCGTACCCAGAAGATCCGGTTCGACGAGGAGCCTGTCTTTTCAGCGCGCCTGCGGCCTGCAGCAAACCTGCGAACGCGCCTGAGCATAAGTCACGACTGGGGGAGCGTCCTGCCCATTGGCCGCATCCAGCCCGCGCCAACGCCAACTCGGCAGGCTGCGCCTGTCCGTGCGCGCGCGCCGGAGCCGTCGGAGGGCCCGCAGGGCGATCTCTTTGCTCTGGCGCGCCCGAGCGTGTCCCAGAAGGCGCTCGCCGGCCTCAAGGCGCCTCCCGGTTGGCCCGCCAAGCCGCGCTCCGGCACGCCCGACGCCGACAAGCCCGATTCAGGCGGGCCCGGTCCGGCGAAGCCTGAACCGGCCGGGCCGCAGCCCACTGGCCAGCGCCTGCGCCGCCGTACGGGGATCTGACCACCATGGGATCCATCTGCCTTCGCACTTATGTCGAGCCGGAACTCGCCCGGAAGGTCTCGAAGATGGCCCAGCGCCAGGGGCGTTCGGAATCGGCCTTCGTCGCGGCGGCGCTGCGCGCCTATGTGGCGGCGGGCTCCGAGGGGCCCGCCCGCGCCGCCGAAGACAGCCAGAAGCGCCAGCTCGGCCGGATCGAGGACGAAGTGAACAAGGTCATGCCGGAGCTCAAGACCCAGACGGAGCTCCTCCTGACCTTCGTCAAGGTCTGGCTCGAACACAATCCGCCGCTGGACGAGGTGCTCGAAGCCAGCCTGTCGGCCAGCGCCGACGCGCGCCTCGAGCGGTTTATCGACATTGCTTCGATCACTCAGTCCCAAGGCGGGCTGGCACACCTGCATGCCATGGGCGCCGAGGATGACGAAGATTGGGACGCCCACGGCGACATGGAGATCTCATCGTCATGAGCGCTGCGCCCGATCGGACCCTCCCCGCGCTCCGGCGGCTGTCCGTTCTGGACGGCGCGCTCGGGCCTGTTCTCGCAGCGGCGCTCGCTGATCCAACCGTCGCGGAGATCCTGATCAATGCCGATGGCGCGGTCTGGATCGACCGGGCCGGGGAAGGGCTCAAGCCCACGGGCGCGCACATGGCCGTTCATGACCGCGACGCCGCGATCCGGCTCCTCGCCCATGCCGTCGGTGAGACCGTCGGCCCCGAGCGTCCGCTGCTCTCGGCAAGCCTGCCGGGGAGCGCCGCGCGCGTGCAGGCTGTGCTCCCACCGCTGGTGCCCGCCCCGATCCTCGCGATCCGCCAGCGCCCGGCGCGCATCCACACGCTGGAGGACTATGCTGAGGCGGGCATCGCCGATGGCAGCCAGGTGCGCATCCTGCGCGAGGCCCTCCTTGCCCGGCGCAATATCATTGTCGCGGGCGGGGCAGGGTCGGGCAAGACGACGCTCCTCAACGCGCTGCTTGCAGAGCCGTGCCTGAAGGCCTCCCGCCTCGTCGTGCTAGAGGATACGCCCGAGCTTCAGGTCTCGGGTGCGAACTTCGTCCAGCTCCTGACCCACCGCGCAGATCCGAAAGTCACACTTCGCGATCTCGTACAGGTCGCGCTGCGTCTGAGGCCGGACCGTATCATTGTTGGTGAAGTCCGCGACGGCGCCGCGCTTGACGTGCTGAAGGCCTGGAACACCGGTCATCCGGGCGGGCTGCTGACACTGCATGCAAATTCTGCGCGCGACGCGCTGGGCCGGCTCGAGGATCTCTGCCTTGAGGCGCAAACGGCGAGCCCTGAGCGCCTCATCGCGGCGTCGGCGCCGCTCATCGCATTTATCGCGCGCACGCCCTCTGGCCGGCGCCTCACGCAAATCCTCGATCTCAAAACCCCTGACTGCCCAGCCAAAGGAGACCGGCATGACTTTTAATCCGTATACAGCGAGACGTCTCGCCCTGAAGGTGGCCGCGCTTGCCGCGTTCGCTGCTCTGCCTGCCTTGCCGGCACTGGCAGCCGGCTCTGGCATGCCCTGGGAGGGGCCGCTCGAACAGGTCGTCGATTCGGTAACGGGCCCTGTTGCGCGCGCGGCGGCGGTAATCGGTATCGTGCTCGCGGGCATTGCGATCATGTTCTCGGAAGGTGGCGGCGGTGTGCGCAAGCTCGCATTCGTTGGCCTCGGCATCGCGGTGATGTTTGCCGCCGTGTCCTTCTTCCTCGACTTCTTTGGCTTTGCCGGCGGCGCGGTGCTCTGATGGCCGAGCCGCTGCCCGAGGGTTATGTGATCCCGCTTCACACATCGCTGACGCGGCCCGTCCTCCTCGGCGGCGTGCCGCGAGAGTTTGCGATCCTCAATGCAACGCTCGCCGCGGCCATCGCGTTTGGCCTTCAGCAGCCCATGATCGGCCTGCCGCTATGGGCGATTGCCCAAGGCGCTGCAGCCTGGGCGGCGGCGCGGGACCCATGGTTCCTAGAGACCTGGCCGCGTCATCTCTCCAAGCCGACTTATTTCTGGACCTGACAGACGATGTTTGACCTCAGCCCCTATCGCCGCCGCGGCCACAGGCTCAGCGACTACCTGCTCTGGGCGGGGCTCGTCGCGCCTGGGATCGTGCTCAACAAGGACGGCGCGTTCCAGCGCACACTTGCGTTTCGCGGGCCCGACCTCGATTCTGCTTCGCTCACCGAACTGATGGGGACATCCACGCGGCTCGCAAACGCGCTGCGCCGGTTCAGCTCCGGCTGGTGCCTGCATGCCGAGGCGCGCCGGCGCCCTGCGCCTGGCTATCCGGACTCGGAGTTCGGGCAGGGGCTTGCCTGGCTGATCGATGAGGAGCGGCGCGTCCTGTTCGAGACGGCGGGGGCGCGGTTCGAAACGGATTACTTCCTGACACTGACTTTCCTGCCGCCGCCAGAAAAGCAGTCCCGCCTTGAATCCCTCCTGTTCGAAGGCGGCGCTTCGAGAGTGTCTAAAGCTGACTACCGGGCGATGCTTACCCGGTTCACTGAGGAGACCGATCAGTTTCGGATGGCGCTGGAGCCGTTGATGCCGGAAGCGCGCTGGCTGGACGATGCAGAAACGCTCGGGTTCCTGCATGATGGCATTTCTGACCGCAGGCTGCCCTGCGTCGCGGTTCCCGATAAACCGTTCCACCTCGCCGAACTGCTGATCGACACGCCGCTCACCGGCGGCCTCGCGCCAAAACTCGGATCACACCACCTCAGGATCCTTTCGGTTCGGGGTTTCGGGAGTTCGAGCGAGCCTGGCCTGCTCGATGCGCTGAACCGCTTGCCGCTCACCTATCGCTGGGTGACACGCTACCTCGCGCTGTCCCCGGAAGAGGCGCGCCGCGAGATCGAGCGCACGCGCAGACGCTGGTTCTCGAAGCGCAAGGGGCTGATGACGCTAGTGCGGGAAGCGCTCTTCCGCGAAGAATCGGCCTTGCAGGACAATGATGCCGCCGCCCAAGCGAGCGATGCCGATGCGGCCCTGCAGACCCTTCTGGGTCAGGGGTGCGGCGCGGGTTATGTCACGCTGACGATCACCGTTGCGGAAGACAGCGAAGCGGCGGCGGATGAAGCAGTCCGGCTGATCCGTCAGACGACGGACGCCCTCGGGTTCGTGACCGAGCTTGAGAGCGTCAATGCGGTGGACGCCTGGCTCGGCAGCCTGCCTGGGCAGGCCTATGCTGATGCGCGGCGTCCGATGATGCTCGCGCCAAACCTCGCCCATCTCCTCCCTACGAGCGCGGTCTGGCCGGGCGAGGCCCGCAACCCGCATCTCGCCGGCCCACCGCTGATGCTAGCGGCCACGGACGGGGCGACGCCGTTCCGCCTGAACCTGCATGTGGGCGACACCGGGCATACGCTGGTGATAGGCCCGACCGGCGCCGGCAAGTCTGTCCTGATCGCTGCGCTGATTGCTCAGTGGATGCGCTATGAGACTGCGCAGGTCTTCGTGTTTGATACAGGCCGGTCTTGCCGCGCGATGGTGCTCGGGCTTGGCGGCGTCTTTCTTGATCCGGAAGCGGACGATGCCGGGTCCATGCCGGGGTTCCAGCCGCTCGCCAGCATCGACCAGCCCCAGGCGCGGGCCTGGGCGGAGAGCTGGCTGTGTGACCTGATCACGGGCGAAGGCGTGACGCTGACGCCGGAGCTACGCCTTGAACTTGGCCGTGCGCTGACGCTGCTGGCCGCGCGTCCCCCGCGCGAGCGGACACTGTCGCTGCTAGCGGCGTTCGTGCAGGACGCAAGCCTTCGCGGCGCGCTGCAGCCGTTCACGCATGCAAGCAGTCTCGGCGGCCTCCTCGATCAGGACCATGAGTCCCGGAGCAACGCGGATGTGATGGCGTTCGAGGTTGGCGCGCTGCTGCGCCAGCCGCGCGCAGCGCGCAGCGTGCTGCCGGTGATCTTCCGAAGCCTTGAGGCGAGGTTTGACGGCCGCCCGAGCCTGCTCGTTCTGGACGAGGCCTGGCTCTATCTCAAGGACACGGCCTTTGCCGCCGAGATCGAGACCTGGCTCAAGACACTGCGCAAGCGCAATGTCGCGGTCGTATTCGCAAGCCAGGCGCTCGCGGATGTCACCCGATCTCCGATCGCAGCGTCTGTGCTCGAGAACTGCCCGACCCGGATCTTCTTGCCGAATGACCGGGCGCGCGAGGCGGGCACGCGGGCCTTCTACGAGGCGGCGGGCCT
>CAZXQD010000105.1:0-10974 GCA_964643405.1 uncultured Hyphomonas sp.
GGATCGCCGCGCGGTCATGCTCGGCCGCCGTCACCGCAATCTTGAACTTGCGCGGGAGGAAAGCGAATTCCGGATGGAAGGTCGACCACTGCCGGATGATCTCGCACCAGGCGCGCGGGTCCAGCAGCTCGTCCTGCGCCGCGCCCGCAAAATGATCCGTGGTCGTATTACGGATACAGTTGCCGGAGGTCTGGATCGCATGCATCTCGACTTCGGCGAGTTTCTCAAGCACGTCCGGAATGTCCTTCAGGGCCACCCAGTTGAACTGTATGTTCTGCCGCGTCGTGAAATGCCCGAAGCCGCGGTCATAGTCCCGCGCAATCTCCGCCAGCCGCCGCAGCTGCACCGGCGACAATTGCCCATACGGAATTGCGATGCGCAGCATGTAGGCGTGCAGCTGCAGGTACACGCCGTTCTGCAGACGCAGCGGCTTGAACTCGTCCTCGGTCAGCGCGCCGGACAGCCGGCGCGCCACCTGTCCGCGAAACTGCGCCACCCGCTCCGCCACGATGCGGGCATCAAACTGGTCATAACGGTACATCAGGCAAGCTCCCGGGCGTGCGGCAGGCCGAGCGCTAGCTCGGTGCGGCGAACCCATTTGTCCACGGACGGATAGAGGGAAAGATCAAAGCCGCCCTCATGCGCCACGCGCGTGTAGGCGACGAGTGAAATGTCGGCAACCGTCATCTGCGCGCCGACAAACCAGTCCCGCCCTTCAAGGTGGCGGTCCATCAGCCCCAGCACGGCATTACCGCGCACGATCAGGCCGGGGTCGATGTCGACATCGGCTTTCTTCAGGTAATGCTTGTGGAACCGGCGCACGGCAATCGCAGTCTCGTGCGAATACTGTTCCCAGAACAGCCAGCTCATCACTTGCGCGCGTTCAAACGCATCCTGCGGCACAAGGCGCGAGCCCTCGGCGATGTAGAGCATGATCGCGTTCGACTGCGCCAGCACACGCCCGTCCGGCCAGCGCGCCAGGGGCACCTGCCCGGCCGGGTTCAGCGCGAGAAACTCTGGCGTGCGCGTCTCGCCCTTCACCACGTCGATGGTCACCCAGTCATACGAGATGCCAAGCAGTTTGGCGGTGTATGTCGGCTTCAGGCAATTGCCGGAGATAGGGTCGCCGTAAAGCGTGAAGCCGGCAACGAGGTTCGCAGCCATCACACGGTCTCGCGCTCGGCGGCTGCAAAACTGCGCGCGGCCTCTGCGCGCATCGTCTCGCGCAGCAGTTCCCGCCCGGTGATCTCGCCGCTCGCGGTCACTTCCATGAAATAGGGGTCCGTCACCACGCCTTCCTGCTTCAGCGAGGCAGCAAGGCGCGCCTCCGCCTCATCGCCGGTGAACACGGCCAGCCGCGAAGCATCCTCCGTCCACGAACCATCCGCTGCAAGCCAGATCGACCGCCCGGTCGCGGTGCTCCAGCCAGTCACGGCTTTCGGCGTTTCGGGTTTCAGTTTCGGGCGAACGGATGTCATGTCAGGTTACTCCTCAAGGGCAAGCGCTTCAAAGCGCGACGGGCCCGCAAATTCAGGCGGCAGGTACTGGCTGATCTGCACCGCAGACAGCGGCAATCCCGCCACCTCGCCGATGATCAGGAGCGCCGGGCCGCGAATCCCTTCTTCCTCGATCAAATAAGGCAATTCTGCCAGCTCGCCATAGACGCGCACTTCGTCCGCCCGCGTCCCGTTCTCGATCACCGCAATGGGCGTGCGTCCGTCGCGGCCCGCCGCAATCAGCCGCTCGGCAATCACCGGCGCCGTATCGACACCCATGAACACGACAACCGTCTGTGCCGGGCGCGCCAGCGACTTCCAGTCAAGATCCGGCACACCGCCGGCCTTCGCATGCCCGGTCACGAAAGTCAGCGTCTGCGCATGATCGCGGTGCGTCAGCGGAATCCCCGCCGAGGCCGCACATCCGAGGGCGGACGAAATCCCCGGCACCACATGCACGGCGATCCCTTCCGCCTGCACGGCTTCCAGCTCCTCGCCGCCGCGCCCGAAGATGAAAGGGTCCCCGCCCTTCAGGCGCACGACACGCAATCCTTCGCGCGCGGAGGCCACGAGGCGCCCATGAATCTCCGTCTGCGGAACAGAATGGTCGCCCTTCGATTTGCCCACCGGCACGCGCGCCGCATCGCGGCGGATAAGGCCGAGGATTTCCGGGCTCACCAGACGGTCATAGTAGACCACATCGGCTTCCTGCAGCACGCGCAGCGCCTTCAGCGTCAGCAGTTCAGGATCGCCCGGTCCCGCGCCCACGATATGCACCACGCCCGCGGCGCGCCCGGTCGCCATCGCCGCCGATTTCAGCAGCGCTTCAGCCTTGCCCAGGTCGCCCGCATAGGCCGCTTCCGCCGCCGGCCCGGTCAGCGCGCGCTCCCAGTATCGGCGCCGCGCGCCCTTGTCCGGTATCGCCTCGGCCACGAACGCCCGCAGGCTCCGCGCCAGTTCGGCCAGCTCGCCGATCCGCGACGGCAGCAACGCTTCCAGTTTCGCGCGCACGGCCTTCGCCAGCACCGGCGCCGCGCCGCCCGATCCGATCGCGGCGACAATCTCGCCCCGGTCGAGGATCGACGGCACGGTGAAATCACAATCCTCCGGCTGGTCCACGACGTTCACCGGAATGCCCCGCGCCCGGACGGCGGCCAGCGCTTCGGAACGCAGCGTCCCGTCTGTCTCCGCAATGATCGCAAGCTTCGCGCCGGCCAGCGCCGCGCCCGTGTCGGCCCGGCGAACCACCGTCAGCCGGCCCGCAAACTCTGCCGTCAGCGCGCTATCGACAAATCCGCCGACCAGCACGAGGTCCGCCGGCGAAGAGACCAGCAGGCGCAGCTTGCGCGCGGCCTCCTCCCCGTCGCCAAACACGACGACACGGGCGCCCTCGAGAATGAAAAAGGCCGGAAACTGGCGCATGGGGCGCAACTTTCGTAGTTTAGCGGTTCTGGAGGGACAGATGCACAAAACCTCCTTGACGCCTAGGCAGCAACGGGCAACCCCTAAGTCTATCATTTAGAGAAACTATCGATGTCCGACACGCCAGACCGCATTCCGCCGCTGAACGCCCTGCGCGCCTTTGAGGCCGCGGCACGGCGTCTCTCTTTCACGCAGGCCGCTGAGGAACTGAACGTCACGCCGGGCGCGATCTCCCAGCAGATCCGCCAGCTGGAAGACTTCGCGGGCACGCCCCTGTTCAAGCGTACGGGCCGTTCCGTCCTGCTGACAGATGCCGCGCAGGCCTCTCTCCCCCTCGTGCGCGAGGCGTTCGAGCGGATTGCCGAAGCTGGCCGCATCATGCAGGCGCCCGCCCGCAAGGGTCGCGTCATGGTCTCCTGCGCCCCGTCCTTTGCCGCCAAATGGCTCGCGCCGCGCCTTGAGAAATTCCACCGCGCCAATGAAGGCATCGAAGCCTGGATTTCGGCCGACATGTCGCTGACCGATTTCAACACTGCCGATGCAGACCTCGCGATCCGTTATGGCCGGGGAAACTATGACGGCCTCAAATCCGAGAAGCTGCTGGACGAAACCGTGCTTCCGGTCTGCTCCCCCCGCCTCCTCGAAGGCCCGGACGCCATCCGCAAGCCCGAAGACCTGAAGCACCACACGTTGCTGCACGATGAAAGCTCGGAGAACGACCCCTCCTGCCCCGACTGGGCCAGCTGGCTGCGCGCCCACGGGGTCGCGGGCGTCGACGGCACGCGCGGTCCCCGCTTCAACCAGGGCATCCTCGTCATCGAATCTGCTGCCGCCGGCCGGGGTGTCGCCCTTGCCAAGCAGGCCATCGCCGCCAACGACATTGCGGCGGGCCGCCTCGCCGCCCCCTTTGCCAACGGCTCTATGCCGATCGATTTCGGCTACTGGCTGGTCTGGCCCAAGGGCCGCCACCTCACCCCCGATGTCCGCGCCTTCATCAAGTGGATCAAGGACGAGGCAACCGACAGCGAAGTCGTCGGCGTCTGACCCCACGCTTATGCAACGGGGATCACCCCGTTCGCGTACAAAATCCGCATAGGCTTCGATGCGCTGCGAACTTCAGTGCCGGACCTTGCGCACCTCCCCTCCGCGCGGCGTTACACTCAGCCTCTGCCCCGCACCCCTGGGGCGGATAGTGGCCGAAGGCGGAAATCCGGCATGACCGCGAACCAGCGAGAGAGAATGGATAAAAATGAGAATGAATGAGAATGGCTGAGAAAGAATCGCCGTCCGACGTACACGGATTGCAACGGAATAAAGCCGTCCTGAGAGCCAAAAGCCCGGACTTGCACCTACAGGAAAAGCCCGTCCGGAAAGAAAAAATGTCCTCGGATCAGGGCCGTGGAAAATCGGGCCGCAGCCCTTCTGCAACATATCGGTTCACGGATTTATTCGCTGAACCCGAAAAACCGGCCCTCAAACCCTAAAGCGCGGCATCCACCAGCAGGAAGGCAGCCAGCCGCGCACTTGCGTTTCGGCTGGTGCTCTGGGTCTGATCAAGCGCGGCCAACGCGTCGGCTTGTTCCATCGCGGCGAACTGGCGGGCCATGTCCATCAGCTTCGCATCGCCGCGCAGGCGGTGCGAGACGCGTTCGACTTCCTTGCCCGCCTGCTCGCGCACCGCTTCGCGCCGCGATCCGTTGCCCTTGAGGCTGGCCGCCGCAATGCGCTTTTTCGCGCGCGGCCGGAAGACATCGCCAAGCGGGATACCGGAGGTCTGCAGCCGGTTCACCAACGCCTCGGCAATCTGTTCGCGGTCGCCCGCCTCCCCGCCCGATTCCTCGCGCGACAGGTCGGACATGATGTCCCGCAGCGCCGAACCGTTCGGCGGCGGACCGGCCAGCTGGTCGCTCGCCCGGCGGCGCGGCGTTTCAGGCGGCGCCGGAGGCGCGTCGTCATGGCGCCGGCGCAGCATCAGCGGTTCGCCCTCGCGGGACGCGGTATCGCGTCCCAGCACCAGCGGCGGCGGCGAAGGCTCCGGCGTCAGGCTCGCTGCGATCAGGGCCTCGGCACTGGCGTCGAACAGGTCGTCGTCCATCGAGCTGCGGCTGGCCTGCAGGCCGCCAGCATGGCCATTTGAATGACCGTTGGAATAGGATGGCGCCTGGCCGCTGGCATGACCGTTTGTACTTCCATTCGGGGCCCGGCCATTGGCAGAGGAACCGTTCGTGTACGGAGCTTGCGGCGCCGCTAGGCTCTGGCGCACAGGCGGCGCCGACAGCGTCGGTGGCGGCTCGGGAATCTTGATGCCGGTCTGGCGCTCGAGATTTTCGCCTTCAATCCGAGAGGCGTAACTCGCGGCGCGCAGCGCATAGGCCGCCTGCTCGCCTGCTTCGCGCAGACGCGCCAGCGCGCGGGCAGCTTCCTCGGCTGCGGTGCGGGTTGCGTGATTGATTTCGGCGTTCGCCTGGCGCGCGCCGTCCAGTGCCGAGGCGACCGCGCCTTTCAGCGCATCGCCCGTTGTTGCGGCCGCCGCGGCCGCCACTTCGCTGGCGCGCACGGCAGCGTCCACTGTACGGCGGGATTGTTCCAGCTTGTCCTCGATCCGCGTGATCGAGAAAGTCAGCGCTTCGGTCCGCGTCGCGGCTTCGCGCGCAAGGCCGTCGAGGGCATCGAGGCGGCGCGACAGGTCTTCCCCGGCGCGGGCCATCGAGCCGAGACGGTTCTCCAGCGCCTGATCGGCCCGGCCAACCTCGTCGCTCGCCTGGCGCGCGGCCGACACCATCATCTGCGCCTGGCGCGGGATGGCTTCGCTCATCGTGCTGATCTGGCTGCGCAGTTCGCGGGCAAGTGCCTCCAGCGCCTGACGCTCGGCGGCAAGACGGGTCGCAAGGTCGCGCGCGTTGTCAGACGTCGCGTAGGATACCGATTCAAGGCGCAGGCGTTCGTCGCCGATCTCGCCGGCCATCGCCTTCATCGCCGTCAGCGCGTGCGCCATTGCACGGTCGATTTCGGCAGCGGCCTGTTTCATCTGTTCGGCAAAGGCGATGCCCTCGGTACCGGCCTCGCGCGCCGGCGCCATCAGCCGCGCGGTTGCTTCCAGCACGAGCGCATTGGCGGCAGCGGCCCGGCGGCTCGCGCGGCCCATGAAGCCGGCCATGATGATCAAGAAGGCGGGGATCAGCGCGCCGATGGCGCCGGCCGCAACGAGCAGCGGCGAGACCTGCTCGGTCAGCGCCATGCCGCCAAGGCCGAGGAAGCCCAGTCCGGCGCCGATGACCCAGAAAAGCGCAACCACGATGGAGGTGGTTACCATCCATCCGCCACCGGTCTGCGCCATCTCAAAGTTTTGAGAAGCCTGGTGACGCACAAGGTCGTCCCGGCCCGACGGGCGCACGGAGGAAGCTTCTGTCATGTCCAATGTATAACCCGCCTTGCGGGCATCTGCGAGGGCAGAATGCACGGCGTTTGGTTAAGCCTTTGCAGGAATTCGTCAGCCGATGACGGCAAAGACGCTGGCGCGCTCGCTGGGGCCTTCGTCGTTGTCGGGCGATGACGGCGCGAATTCAAGGCCGAGCCAGGCAAGGATCGTCGCAAGAACGAGGTTGCGAATAAGGATCAGCAGGTCAGTCATCGCTTCGGTCCCCGGGCGTACAGGATGAACAGGCAGAGACTGCCTTGCCCCAGCGTCTACCAGAAGGAGGCCTTTTCGACAATCGATACATCGTGAATTTTTTGCGCCATCTGCACCGTTAACAGGATGCTAACAGGCTCAGGCGACGGTTTCGGGGCACAGGAGACCTCGCCGCGATGACCGATCCCCGCCCTGCCCTGCCCGTCATGGACCTTGACCACCTCTCGGCGATGACCGGCGGTGACCGGGAACTCGGTATCGAGGTTATCGAGATATTCCAGCACCAGGCGCAGCTCTGGTCCCGCCTGCTGGACCCGAGGCTCGAGGCACGGGAATGGTCGGACGCGGCCCATACACTCAAGGGCGCCAGCCTAGGCATCGGCGCAATCAAGCTGGCGGCAGCCTGCGAGCGGGCGGAAAAAGCCGGGCGCAGCACGGAGCCACCAAGCCCAGCCCATGCGGCAGTACTGCTGGGCGACGTCAAGGATGCACTTGGCGAAACGCTCGAAGCGGCGGCCCGCGCAGCCTACGACTTGGCGTCCGCCGGGCGGCGCAGCGCATCGTAGCTTTCAAATTCATAGGCGATGCAGCGGTCGATCAGCGTGCGCCAGACCGGCTCCGCGATCGCAGGCGACAAGCCGTGTTTCGGGCACTCCGCCTTCACCTTGGCGACAACATCCTCGATCCGCGCCCGGTCGTGAACAATGGCACGGTCGCCCTTGATCCGGGCGGCAGCGTCCATGAAAGACTGGCGCTCGGCCAGGATCTCGACCAGCAGGCGGTCGATCCGGTCGATCTCGTAGCGCACCTCGGGCATGCTGGTCGCGCTCTCCGATGTATTGCGGCGCGGGTCGGAAACATAGGTCGTCATGGCGGCCTCACAGAACTTTCGCCGCCCGTATATGGCCGCGGGCATCGGCGCAAGGAACGAGGTGCGTCGCCGCATCGCGGCACGCCTGGCTCAGCTCCCCGATTGAGCTTCGAGCTTGTCCTGCGTTTTCGTATCAAAATCGGTGGCATCATGGCGTTCGCGGAGCTGGTTTTCCGGCTTGCCCGTGGTCGAGTTGACCATCCGGCCGCGTTTGACGGCGGGGCGCTCGCCAACCTGCTTGGTCCAGCGGATGACGTTCTTGTATTCGTGCACGGACAGAAACTCGCCGGCGCCGTAGACAACACCGAGTACGACAGCGCCGTACCACGGCCAGATCGCCATGTCGGCGATCGAGTATTCATCGCCGGCCATGTACTCGTTCTCCGCGAGGTGACGGTCCAGAACGTCGAGCTGGCGCTTCACTTCCATTGCATAGCGGTTGATCGGATATTCGTACTTCTCCGGCGCATAGGCATAGAAGTGGCCGAAGCCGCCGCCGAGGAAGGGGGCCGAGCCCATCTGCCAGAACAACCAGGAGAGCGCCTCGGTGCGCTTGCGCGGATCCTTCGGCAGGAACTCGCCGAACTTTTCAGCGAGATAAAGCAGAATGGAGCCGGACTCGAACACGCGCTGCGGCGGGCTGACGGAATGGTCCATCAGAGCCGGAATCTTGGAATTGGGGTTGGCCGAGACGAAGCCCGACGAGAACTGGGCGCCCTCCCCGATATTGATCAGCCAGGCATCATACTCGGCGCCGGCATGGCCTTTCGCCAGAAGCTCCTCGAGCAGGATGGTAACCTTCACGCCATTCGGCGTGCCGAGGGAGTAAAGCTGCAGCGGATGCTTGCCGACGGGCAGGTCCTTGTCATGCGTCGGGCCAGCGATGGGCCGGTTGATATTGGCGAAGCGCCCACCGGATGACTTGTCCCAGGTCCAGACTTTCGGGGGCGTGTAGGTAGGGTCGGTCATGGCTGGGTTCCTCGGCATGAAGTTTGCTTTCCACAGTTGGGCACGGGCTCGCAGAAGACAACCGTCTTTCAGCGAACTGCGTGAGGGGAAAACGGAACGATACGTTCATGGAAGGGGCGACGCCCTTCCAGGTCCGTAAACGTCCAGCCGGAGGAAACGGGCTTGGCTCAGCTTTCGCAATCGATAGGCACTGCCAGCGCAACCGGAAGCGCTGGCGCGACACGCAACGCCTCAATCGATGCTTTCCGCCTCATCGCAGCCGCGATGGTTGTGGCCGGACATTCGAATTTCCTCTGCGACACGGAATCACTGGCCTGCCTCTCGACGATCCATGGCGGTTTCCGCCTCGCGATTCCCGTATTCCTGACCATCAGCGGGTATTACTTTTTCGCCGCCATGCAGGCGGACCGCGAATGGACCTGGGTGAAACGCATCGGGCGGCTCTATCTCGTCTGGATGATCATCTATTCGCCCTTCTGGCTGATCGGGCCGATCCTGCAGGGCGCGACCCACGACATCCCCGAGAACATCGTGTTTGGTTTCTACCATCTCTGGTATGTGGTCGCGGTTGCTGGCGCGGCGCTTATGACGATCTTCCTGTCGCGGCTCGGAATGGGGTGGTTGCTGGCGATCGGCCTCGTCCTGTTCGGGGTCGGCGTTCTGATCCAGTACGCTCTCAACTATGGCTTCCTGCCGGACCGGCTTGTCCACCATGCAAAGAACGGCTGGCTCCAGCGCAATTTCATCTTCTTCGGCTTTCCCTTCTTTGCACTCGGCTATGTCATCGCCGCCCGGAAGATCGAGACGAAAGTGTCGCGGAGTGCGATGATCGGCGTCCTGGTTGCCGGGCTTGCGCTGCTCGCCCTCGAAGTAGGATCGAATTATGTCGCGGCTGGCAAGATCCATGTCTTCGAACTCTATGCGGCGATAATCATCGGCGGACCGGCCCTGTTCATGATCGCGCTGAAGTCCAACTGGCAGAGCCGCCGGCGCAATATTTCCAAGTTTGCCGAGGCGATATTCCTCCTGCACATCCTTGTGCTGACCGCTCTGACTAGCCTCCTTGATGTGGGATCGGTGACGATGTCCTTCCTGTGCCTTGCGGTCACCGCGCCGCTTGCTGTAGGGCTCGTCTGGCTCGACCAGCGGGTCAAGGGCGTTTTCCTCTGAGCCTTCCTGCCGGCTGACTCAACTTCTTCTCTCCGTTTACGGATGGAGCCGGAAAAAACCGGCGGAAGCTTGCGCGCGGACAACCGGCGCATTATGTATTTGTTATATTATAACCTCAGCGGAGCCCGGCATGAACGGCGCACCTGCCCCCAATCCTGTATCGCTTGTCTTCGATGAAGCGCGCGCAGAGGCCTATGACAGCCAGTTCGCGGCGATGCAGCCGATCAAGGATGCCGTGCATGTGCTGGTGCAGGCACACTTCGCAGACCTTCCCGCCGATGCGCGCATCCTGATGGCGGGCGCAGGCACTGGCGCCGAGGCGCGCTACCTCGCGGCGCGGTTTCCGGGCTGGCGCTTCACGCTGATTGATCCGTCGGCCGCAATGCTGGCCGTGGCCCGGCGACACGCTGAAGCGGAAGGCTTTGCGGCGCGCTGCAGCTTTGTTGCGGACTATGTTTCGGCTGCTCCGCTACAGACACATGACGCAGCAACAAGCCTGCTTGTCTCGCATTTCCTGACCGAAGCGGCGGCGCGGCAGGCTTTCTTCGCGGACATTGCGGCACGCCTGAAACCGGGCGGGCTATTGTTCAATCTGGATCTCTGCGCAGACCGCAGCGCGCCGGGCTTTGCGGGCGCGCTGGACCTGTGGCTGGACCTCCTGCGCCTCGGCGGCGTGCCGGAGGAGAACCGAAAGGGCTGGCTGGCCGCGTATGGCCGCGACTTCGGCGTACACGGGCCATCTGAACTGGAAGCGTTGATCGAAGCGGCGGGTTTTACCCCGCCTGCCCCGGTATTCCAGGCTGCGATGATGCGCGGCTGGACAGCGGCGAAGCGCTAGACTTCGAGCAACATCCGCTCAGGATCTTCGAGCCCTTCCTTGACGCGCACGAGGAAGGTGACTGCTTCCTTGCCATCGACGATGCGGTGATCGTAGCTGAGCGCGAGGTACATCATCGGCTTGATGACGATCTGGCCATTGCGGACGATCGGGCGGTCCTCGATCCGGTGCATGCCGAGCACGCCGGACTGCGGCGGATTGAGGATCGGCGTCGACATCAGCGAGCCATAGATGCCGCCATTGGAAATCGTGAACGTGCCACCCTGCAGGTCGCCGATGGCGAGGTGTCCGTCGCGCGCCTTCTTGCCAAGGGCTGCGATTTCCTTCTCGATATCGGCAAGGGACATTTCGTCCGTACCCCGAACAACCGGAACCACGAGGCCCTTGTCGGTGCCGACGGCGACGCCGATGTCATAGTAATTCTTGTAGATAACGTCCTGCCCGTCGATCTCGGCATTGACCGCCGGCACATCCTTCAGGGCGCTGGTGACGGCCTTCACGAAGAAGCTCATGAAGCCGAGCTTGATGCCGTGACGTGCAACGAACGTGTCCTGGTGTTTCTTGCGCAGGTCCATGA
>CAZXQD010000106.1:0-10632 GCA_964643405.1 uncultured Hyphomonas sp.
CGATGAGGCGCGAGACCAGCGTTTCTTTCTCGGTCGGGCGGCCTTCACGCTTGAAGAAGCCGCCGGGAATGCGGCCGGAAGCGAAGTATTTTTCCTGGTAGTTGACGGTCAGCGGGAAGAAGTCCTGACCCGGTTTTGCCGACTTTGCGTAGACGGCGGTCGCGAGCAGCTTGGTGTCGCCATAGGTAACCATGACGGCGCCATCAGCCTGACGCGCCACATGGCCCGTCTCGATCGTGAGTGTGCGGCCGGCCCATTCCAGCGACACGGATTGCGTATTGAACATGTCTGTCTTTCTTTCACATACAAAAAGCCCGCCGCGGCCCTATTGCCCGGCGGGCTTGCTTTCGGACCTAGCGGCGGATGCCGAGTTCCGTGATGAGCTTGGTATACCGCGCTTCATCCTTGCCCTTGACGTAGTCAAGCAGCTTCCGGCGGGTGGCGACCATGGTCAGCAGGCCCCGGCGGGAATGGTTGTCTTTCTTGTTGTTCTTGAAGTGGTCGGTCAGGCCGTTGATGCGCTCGGTGAGGATCGCAACCTGGACTTCCGGCGAGCCGGTGTCGCCCGGTTTCGTGGCGAACTTCTTGATCAGCTCTTGTTTCTTTTCAGCGGTAATCGACATCGGATAAGCCTTCTGGTTTCGCGCCCGCGGGCGCTGGGTTCACTAAACGCCTGAATTGGCGGGGTTTTTTGGGGGCGGACCTATGCAGGTGGCCACAGCCGGGATGTCGTCCAGCAGGGTCAGAAGTCAGGCTTCCGCCCCAAAAACGGGCTTATGACCCAAAAGGGGGGAAATGGGAAGACCTTGGGATGTTTCTGGCGGCAAACAGGGTAAACTCTGCAAGGAATCGCCCCGGACCCCGCTGAATGCCCGAAACCACCCTCCCCTCCGACATCGCCCACATCATCCAGCTGGCCATCGCGCCGGTGTTCACGCTCGCCGGCATCGGCGCGCTCTTGAACGTGATGGCCAACCGCCTCGCCCGGGTAGTGGATCGCTGGCGCGCGCTGGAGGAAGGCCTCGCCAAGGACGACGAGGCCTCGCGCCGCGCCCACCATGCCGAGCTTGGCGTACTCGACCGGCGCATGGTGCACATCCACCGCGCCATTGGCCTGTGCACGCTTGCCGCGCTGATGATCTGCCTCGTGATCATCCTCCTGTTCACCGGCCAGCTCGTCGCCGTGCCGGTCGCCGCCGCCGTCTCGCTCCTCTTCGTCGTCTCGATGCTGCTGCTCGTCGTCGCGCTGATCTCCTTCTACATCGAGGTGCGTATCGCGAGCCGCATCCTGCGCGTCACCCGTGCCGTGCTCGAGGCCGGGAAGGCCCCGGGCTGACCCTTCGGAGGCTAAGGGGGACGAGGCAAAAGCTGACGCCTGCCTTGTGCAACACGATCCGCCCCGAGATCAGTCGCCGTATCAGGCAGCGGACGGTTGTTCGCCAGAACTTGCGCAACACCCGGCCGCGCGAGGTTACACTCGCCTGCATGCCGCACCCGCAACACAGACCAGCGCTCAATCTGAGCGAAGCCGAAGGATGGGCCAGACAGGGCCGCGCACGATACACGGCGATACCAGATCGATACCGGATGATAAAAAATGAGAATGAATGAGAATAAATCGACACCCGGAATACAAAGCCTGCAACAGGATGAGGCCGTTTCGCGGGTACAGAAGACGACTTACGCCTACAAAAAGCCGGGCTTCCGCAGGATAAAACCCATCCCGATCAACCCATTACCAGATCCGCCCCCAGTCCTTGCACAACACTTCAGCTCACGGATCTATTGAATTTTCCACCACGAGACCCTTTCCCTGATGAAACGATCGGACCAACAGGCGCACACCTTGCAGGAGCCGGGCGGAGGACCGCCGCTCTATCTCGTTCGCCATGGTGAAACCGAGTGGAACGCTGCGGGCCGGTATCAGGGCGCGAAAGATTCGCCGCTTACCGAACGAGGCCGCGAGCAAGCGCGGCAAACCGGGCGCCGGCTTGCGCACTGCTTCAACGGCGACCTCCCTCTTGTCGCTCATGTCAGTCCGCTCGGCCGCACTTTGGAAACGGCTGCCCTCATCGCCGAGAGCCTGCCACTCGAAATCCGCATCGAACTCAGGCTCGCTGAAATCTCGGCCGGCGCATGGGATGGCTTGTCGATGTACGAGATCGACATGGAATATCCCGGCGCGCTCAGCGCAGGCGGACAACACGACTGGTATTTCCTAGGCCCGGGCGGCGAAACCTTCGAGTCCGCGCTGGGACGCGTGTCCGCCTGGCTCAGCGAAGCCGCCGCGCCATCTCTCATTGTGACCCACGGCCTCGCAAGCCGTCTCGTTCGCGGCGCCTATTGCGGTCTCACCAGACAGGAAATGCTTCAACTGCCGGTGCCGCAGGATGGATTCTACATGATGGCGAATGGCCGGGCGAACTTCGTTCCAGCGGACTGAGCAGGTCTGGACATGAGGCCGCCCGGGTGAAACGCTGGAAAAAACGAGAGGGAGAACACGCCATGCAAGTCGCCGCTTATGCCACACAGGGGCCCACCGAACCCCTGAAGCCGTTCGAGATCACCCGCCGCGACCTGCAGCCCGATGACGTCCTCATAGACATCACCCATTGCGGCATCTGCCACAGCGACATCCACTCCGCCCGCAACGAATGGGGCCGCGCGAAATATCCCTTCGTCCCCGGCCACGAAATCGTCGGCCGCGTCAGCGCCGTCGGCCCGAAGGTGACAAAGCACAAGGTCGGCGATCTCGTCGGAGTCGGCTGCCTGGTCGATTCCTGCCTGAAATGCCCCGCCTGCCATGACGGCGACGAACAGTATTGCGAGAAAGGCTCGGTCGGCACCTATGGCGGCACCGAGCCGGTGATCGGCGGGCCGACATTCGGCGGCTATTCCAAACAGATCGTCGTGCGCGATGCTTTCGTGCTGAGAATCTCCGAGAAGCTGGACCCCGCCGCCGCCGCGCCCCTGCTCTGCGCCGGCATCACCAGCTGGTCGCCGCTGAAACACTGGGCCGTCGGCAAGGGCGACAAGGTCGGCGTCATCGGCCTCGGCGGCCTCGGCCATATGGGCATCAAGTTCGCCGTCGCCCTCGGCGCCGAGGTCGTGATGATCACCACTTCGCCCGAGAAAGGCGCAGACGCGCGCCGCCTCGGCGTGTCGGACGTGCTCGTCTCTCATGACCGTGAACAGATGAAAGCGCACCGGGGCAGTTTCGACTTCCTGCTCAACACTGTGCCCGTGAAGCACGACCTCAACCCCTATCTCGGCCTGCTCGCCCGCAACGGCACCATGGTGATCGTCGGCGCGATCGAGCCGCTCGAGCCGATGCATGGAGGCATCCTGCTCGCCAACCGCCGCAGCGTCGCGGGATCCGGCATCGGTGGCATCGCCGAGACGCAGGAGATGCTCGACTTCTGCGCCGAGCATGACATCGTCTGTGATATCGAGATGATCGACATGAAGGACGTGAACCCCGCCTATGACCGCGTGGTCAAAGGCGACGTGAAGTACCGCTTCGTGATTGATATGGCGACGCTCTAGGTAGTCAGACGGCGAACACGCGCACCGGTTCGAAATGCCCGGCGCGCACTTCGCCGAGCGCCACCGCATCATCACCCGCCAGCGCCAGCGCCATGCGGTCATCATCTTCGCCGCGCCCGTCGCGCCAGCGTTCGACGACATGCGGCATCAGCATGATCGTCCGGCCCTGCCGCAGGTTGCCGGCGTCCTGTGGTGTCACCTGCAGGTGCGGCATGGAATCCAGCACCGCATGCAGCGGCTTCAGGTGCGCGAAGAGGCCCGCCCGGTCATCGGCCAGCGCCTGAAGGTCGGCCACCGAAACCGCGCCGGCGGCATCAAACGCGCCCACGCGCGTACGCCGCAGCTGGCTGATATGGCCCTCCGCGCCAAGGTCAGCAGCCAGATCACGCGCCATCGCGCGGACATAGAATCCCTTGCCCGAAACAACGTGGATCACCGAATGATCCGCATCCGGCATACCGATCACCTTCGCCGCATGCACATCCACTTCCCGCGCTTCCAGCTCGAATGCCTCGCCGCCGCGCGCCAGGTCATAAGCGCGCTCGCCAGCGACCTTGATCGCCGAATACTTCGGCGGAATCTGGCGGATCGTGCCGATGTAATTCTTCAACGCCGCCTCGACGGCCTCGCGCGATGGACGCACGTCAGACGTTGCCGTCACTTCGGCCTCGGCATCCTGGCTGGCGGTGGAAACGCCCCAGCGGATGGTGAAGACATACTCCTTCTCGGCATCCATCGCCCACTGGACAGTTTTCGTCGCTTCGCCCAGCGCAATCGGCAGGATGCCGTCGGCGAGCGGATCAAGCGTGCCGCCATGGCCGACCTTCTCCGCATTGAACAAGCGCTTGATAATGGCAACCGCCTGAGTGGACGTCATGTCCACCGGCTTGAACAGGTTCAGCCAGCCCGTGACGGGCTCGCCTTTGCGTTTTCTCTGACGGGACAAGGCAGTCTCCAAATGGTCCAGTGCGGGCGGTTCGAACGCACGTCCGGATCGGAATGTGAGGCCGCCGCATATCCGGTGCGGGGCCGCCTCGTCAATCCTTGCCGATGCGCCGCACGTGCAATTGGATTGCCCGCTTGGCATTTCGTCCCATATCCTGCGCGCACAAGGATGAATTGATGGCCGAACACGAAGACCCCCTGCTCCTCGACAACCAGCTCTGCTTTGCGCTCTATTCCGCCTCGCTGCAGATGACGAAGCTGTACAAGCCTTTGCTGGATGAGATCGGCCTGACCTATCCGCAATATGTGACCATGCTGAGCCTGTGGGAAACGGACGGCGTCACCGTCAGCGGGCTCGGCGAACGCCTCTTCCTCGATTCCGGAACGCTGACACCCCTGCTGAAACGGCTGGAAGCCGCCGGCCTCGTCACCCGCACCCGCAATGCCGAGGACGAGCGGCAGGTATTGATCCGCCTCACCCCGAAGGGCCGCGCGCTGAAACAGAAGGCGGCCTGCATCCCTGCCGAAATCGGCGCGCGCGGCGGCCTGTCGATCCAGGAATTCCTGACCCTGCGAAAAACGCTGAAGAAACTGCGCGGCGCGCTGGCGACCTAGGCATGCAAGACCCGCCACAGGACGAACGCTCCGAAAAAAACAATCTATTATATTGTGCGCAATCTAATTGCGCATATATGTAGCTCGCCACCAGCAAGGAACCCTCCCATGAACATCCTCTACACCGCCCATGCCACCTCTTCCGGCGGCCGCACCGGCCAGGCCAGCACTGATGATGGGCGCCTCAGCGTCACACTCGACACCGTCAAGGAATTCGGCGGCGCCGGCGGCCCCGGCACCAATCCCGAACAGCTGTTTGCCGCCGGCTATGCGGCCTGCTTCCATTCAGCGCTGAAATTCGTCGCCGGCCAGACCAAAGTGAAACTGCCGGCGGACTCGTCGGTAACTTCCCATGTCGGCATCGGCCAGAATCCGAAAGGCAAGGGCTTCGCGCTCGACGTGACACTCGACGTGTCCCTGCCCGGCGTGGAGCGCGCGGAAGCTGAAGCGCTGCTGCGCGAAACGCATGAAGTCTGCCCCTATTCGAACGCGACGCGGGGCAATGTCGATGTGAAGCTGCGCCTCGCCTGACCGGCGGCGTTAGGCCTTCCCCGCTGCCGGCAGGGCGGCCGGGGGGGCGTCTTCCTCTTCGTCGAACACATCCGACGCGACCGGCGGTACCGCAGCCGTCTGTGCTGCCGCCGCACCCTTCGGCAGGCGGAGATTCACGATATCGAGGTTCAGGTCGAAATCTCCGGTCACGGAAGTGTCGCCCGTATCCATCTTGTGGCGGACGACATCGCGGATCTTGATCAGCACATCCCGGTTGTTGTCGACGAGCGGAATCTGGCGGCCATCCGACGTACCGATCAACAGCCGGAAATAGGGTTCCTTCTTCTTCAGCTTCATCGCGATCATGGCCGCGCGAACGCCAAGGATGAGGCCGATCACCATCAGCGCGATGCCGATGAACAGGGCCATCACGCCGATATCCGGCGCGCCGGAGGACAATGCCCAGACGGCAAACCCGGCAAGGCCGAAGAACAGCGCGCCGACACAGCAGGTGGCATAAACGCTCTGGATCTTGCGATTGGCCGGCGTGTCCCAGGGGAAGAACTCATGCCGCTCGACCGACATGGTGGCGATGCGCCGGATCGCGATCGTGTCATCGGCCAACTGCAAGGACGCAGCTGAGACTTCGCCCTGGCGGGCACCTTCCTGATCTATGGTCTGGCGTTCCATGCCCTGTTCCCCGGCTTCTGGCCCAATGCTGGTGTCGATACTGGGCGAAGTGCTGTCAAATGACAAAGCATCAAGGCAGAAACGCGGCAAAGCCTGCCGGGCGTTCAGCCCTGGACATCACGCCGGACGCGCGGGTCCGACAGGAGGCGATCGATCGCGGTGGCCTCGTCATAAGACTTGTCGGCGATGAAGTGCAGTTCGGGCGTGAACTTCAGTTCGATCTCGCGCCCGAGGCGCCCGCGCAGGAAGGCAGCGGCCCGGTTCAGTGCGCCGGCCAGCCGCGTGCGCCCGGCCTCGCTGTCATCACCCAGCGGCGTGACGAAAACCTTCGCGCGTTTGAGATCCGGCGAGCATCGCACTTCGCCAACCGTGACGAGTACGCCTGTCAGCTCCGGATCGCGCAGGTCCTCGCGGGCGATGATCTCCGCCAGGGCATGACGGATGATCTCACCGGCGCGCAGCTGGCGCTGGGACGGCAGGCCGGGATTGGCAGCTTTCTTGGCCATCCGGGTCTAGGCCAGCGTCCTTGCGATCTCTTCCACCTGGAAGCACTCGATCTTGTCGCCGACGCGGATGTCCTCGTAGCGTTCAAAGGCCATGCCGCATTCCATGCCGGCATTCACTTCGGACACTTCATCCTTGAAGCGCTTGAGCGTTTTCAGGCGGCCTTCGTGGATGACGACGTTCTCGCGCAGCAGGCGCACGCCGCAGCCACGCAGAACCTTGCCTTCCGAAATCCGGCAGCCGGCAACCTTGCCGACCTTCGTGATGTTGAAGACTTCGAGGATGTCTGCATAGCCGAGGAAGGTTTCGCGCTTCTCCGGAGCGAGCATGCCCGACAGCGTGGATTTCACGTCGTCCAGCAGGTCGTAGATCACCGAATAGTAGCGGATCTCTACGCCTTCGCGCTCGGCCAGGTCGCGCGCCTGCTTATTGGCGCGGACGTTGAACGCGAAGATCGGGGCGTTGGACGAACGCGCGAGCAGCACGTCCGATTCCGAGATACCGCCGACAGCGCCGTGGATGACCTTGGCGCGCACTTCCTCGGTGGAAATCTTGTCGAGTGACATCGAGATCGCCTCGACCGAACCCTGCACGTCGGCCTTGAGGACGATCGGAAGCTCGCGCGTTTCGACAGCGCCATCCTTCAGACGGCTGAGCAACTGGTCGAGCGAAGCACGTGCCGCCGATCCAGCAGCACCGGCAACCTGGCGCTTGGACCGGATACGATATTCCGTGATCTCGCGGGCGCGGGATTCGGAATCGACCACAACCATGGCGTCGCCCGGATCGGGCGCACCATCGAGACCGAGCACTTCCACCGGAAGCGACGGGCCGGCTTCGGCAAGCTGCTGGCCACGCTCGTCGACGAGCGCGCGCACCTTGCCCCATTGTGCACCGGCGACGACGATATCGCCGCGTTTCAGCGTACCACGCTTGACGAGAACGGTGGCGACCGGGCCGCGGCCCTTGTCGAGCTTCGACTCGATCACCACGCCGTCTGCATCGCGGTTCGGGTTGGCCTTCAGTTCGAGCACTTCGGCCTGCAGCGAAATTGCGTCGGTCAGTTCGTCGAGACCTTCGCCGGTCTTGGCGGAGACTTTCACCGCCATCGTCACGCCGCCCATGGATTCAACCTGGATGTCGTGTTGCAGGAGGTCGGTCAGCACCTTGTCGGGGTTCGCGTCATAGAGGTCGGTCTTGGTGACCGCCACAATGATCGGAACGCCGGCGGCCTTCGCGTGATTGATGGATTCCACCGTCTGCGGCATCACCGAGTCGTTGGCGGCGACGACGAGAACGGCAATGTCCGTCGCATTGGCGCCGCGGGCGCGCATCGCGGTGAACGCGGCGTGGCCGGGCGTATCAAGGAAAGTGATACGCTCGCCCGATTTCAGTTGAACCTGATAGGCGCCGATATGCTGCGTGATGCCTCCGGCTTCGCCGGAGACGACATCCGTCTTGCGCAGCGCGTCGAGCAGCGAGGTCTTGCCGTGGTCAACGTGGCCCATGATCGTGACGATCGGGGGACGCGGCTGCAGATCGGTATCGTCATCTGCCTCGCCTTCGAGGCCGATCTCGACGTCAGCTTCCGAGACCCGCTTCACGGTGTGGCCGAACTCGGCGGCGATCAGCTCTGCCGTGTCGGCATCGACGATGTCGTTGCCGCGCAGCATTTCGCCCTGCTTGAACATGAACTTCACGACGTCAGCGACGCGTTCGTTCATACGGCCGGCAAGGTCCTGCAGCGTGATGGTTTCCGGCAAGGTGACTTCGATCGAAACCTTGTCGCGGTCTCCGCCGCCGCCCATCTTGCGCTCGCGTTCGCGTTCGCGTGCCCGGCGCACCGAGGCGAGCGAGCGCTGGCGATCCGCATCGTCGCCGAGCGCCGACGCGATGGTCAGCTTGCCCTGGCGGCGCGCGCCGGCATCACGGCTACGCGCGGCCGCTTCGCGGGCACGTTCACCCGCGCCGCGGTCATCCTTGACCGGTTTGCCACCGCCGCGCTTGGCGCGGCCGGCATCTTCATCATCGACCGGGACAATAGCCGCCGGTGTGGCTGCAGGCCGCGCCTTGGCAGGCCGGTCGACCGTACGTTCAGGACGGGCGAGCGCCGCAGCCTCTGCGGCCTTGCGGGCTTCTTCCTCGGCCTTGCGGCGGGCTTCGGCCTCTTCGCGCTCGCGCGCTTCCTGCGCCTTGCGCTCCTGTTCGGTGCGCAGGCGGTCCTGGGAGGCCTTTTCCTTCTCGAGATCCTTGGCGCGCGCGGACTCTTCCGACTTGCGCTGCTCGAGGACCTTCTGGCGGGCCTTCAGCTCGGCGACGGTTATCCCAAGCTTTGACGCGAGGGCGACAAGCTTGGCTTCCATCGACTCGCCAGCCGGCGCAGCCGTCTCGGCGGGTTGTCCGGGCGCAGGTGAGCCACCGGCCGTGACAGGCCGGCGTTTCTTGGTCTCGACCACGACCTGCTTGGAGCGGCCATGGCTGAAACTCTGCTTCACCGTGCCGGAGGTTTTCCGCACGACGGTCAGCGGCTTGCGGCCACCGGAATTGTCTTGATCGTTGCTGTCGCTCATTCGTCCTACATATCACATTCTGAGCCGGGCCGCCCATGCGCCCCGGCAAATTCCGTTACCGTTCCGGTTCTGGGAACCAGTCAAGTTCGGGGGCCACTCTGAAGCCGGTCAGGCGCCGATAGGCGATTTCCCAGTTCTTTGCGATGGCGCCCCTGCGGACGAGGCCGTGTATCACACGGTCACGCCCGAAAGCCATGCCCAATTCCTGTGCGCTGAGCGCACCGGCCACTTTCACGCCGCTATATATCGCTTTGGCGAGAAAATACACCTTGTTCCGCCCATCCTCTGCACCATCGCTGGCTTCGAGGAGGAACGCAGGCTCCTTGCCGCGCAGTGCATCCCGCACCTGGTCGTGACCCTGGATCGCCTGGCCAGCCTTGCGGGCAAGGCCGAGCAGCTCGACGCAGCGCTTCACCAGCAGGCGCTCGGTGATATCCGACAGATCGGGCGGCACCGTAACCGCGCCTTTGAAGCCGCGCGCGAAGGCACCCTTCGCAGCCGCCGTATCGACATGTCGGCGCTCGGCCGCAACCCACACGCCCCTGCCCGGCAGGCGGGCCGCAATGTCGGGCGTGACCACATTGTCCGGAGACAGAACAAAGCGGATCATCGCCTCTTTCGGGAGACGCTCGCGCGTGACGGCGCACTGACGCTCCGGCGATGCCGGAGCATCGCCGTCGTCATTCACTTCATTCTCGGGGATCAGACCCGGTTCACTGCTCGGGTACGGCTTCTTCATCGCCGCCCTCCGTCTGCAGGTCAGCGAGGTCGATGCCGAGTTCCTCGGCGAGGGCATCCTCGTCGTCATCATTGTTGCCCAGTTCGCCGAGTGCGAGCAGCGCGCGCTCCTCTTCGGTCAGCTCAGGCGCCTCTTCGTCGCCGGCCTGCTGGGCGAGCAGCGCGTCAACCGCTTCCTGTTCGATCCAGCCGGCGATGACGCGGGCCTTCATGATGAACATCTGGGCGTCGTCCTTGCGCATTTCGCCCTTCTTCAGGATGCCTTCGACCCAGACCGGTTTGCCGTCCGGACCCGGCTCGCGGTAGCCCGTGATGTCGTCCGGCACGAGACCGGCAACATCTTCGACCGTCTTCACGCCCTGCTCGCCGAGTTTCACGGCGAAGGACGGCGTCATGCCTTCCAGTTCCATCACATCGTCCTCGACGCCGAGTTCGCGGCGTTTGGCATCGTTCTCGGCCGCCAGCTGCTCGAGATAGTCGCGGGCACGTTCCTGCAGCTCTTCGGCCACGTCCTTGTCGAAGCCTTCGATGG
>CAZXQD010000107.1:0-10590 GCA_964643405.1 uncultured Hyphomonas sp.
TCCTACATGCTGGAAAACCGGGAAACGATGCTGCAGATGTTCCCGGAACTGTTCACGAAAATCCGGGTACGACCGGTTTCCGATTATCCGAAGATGCTCCGCCGGTCGCTGGCGGCCTGTGCGCCGCCAGCCTTCAAGGGCAGCCGCCCGGTCGTCGCCGTGCTGACGCCCGGCATCCACAACTCGGCCTATTACGAGCACGCCTTCCTGGCCGACCAGATGGGCGCCGAACTCGTCGAGGGGCATGACCTGCGCGTCGTGGATGGCCGCATCGCCATGCGCACCACGCTCGGCTACACGCCCATCGACGTGCTCTACCGCCGCGTCGATGACGACTATCTCGATCCGCTGAACTTCCGCCCCGATTCTTTCCTTGGCGTGCCCGGCATCTTTGACGTCTACCGCTCCGGCGGAATCACCATCGCCAACGCGCCCGGTACCGGCATCGCCGACGACAAGGCGATCTACTCCTACATGCCGGACATCGTGCAGTTCTACACAGGCGAGAAGCCGATCCTGAAGAACGTGCCGACCTGGCGCTGTTCGGAGGCCTCGTCGCTCGCCTATGTGCTGGATCACCTTGCCGAACTTGTCGTGAAGGAAGTGCACGGTTCCGGCGGTTACGGCATGCTGGTCGGCCCGGCGGCGTCGAAGAAAGAACTGGAAGCCTTCCGCGCGAAACTCGTCGCAAAGCCCGCAAACTATATCGCGCAGCCGACCCTTGCCCTCTCCACCGTGCCGATCCTCACGCGCGCCGGCCTCGCGCCGCGCCATGTGGATCTCCGCCCCTTCGTGCTGATGTCGCCGGAAGGCATCGAGATCACGCCGGGCGGGCTGACGCGCGTTGCACTCAAGAAGGGCTCGCTCGTCGTTAACTCGAGCCAGGGCGGCGGCACCAAAGACACCTGGGTTCTGGAGGACTAGGCGCGATGCTGGGCAAGACCGCAGGCGGCCTGTTCTGGATGTACCGTTACCTTGAGCGGGCGGAGAATACTGCGCGCCTGGCCGATGCCGGATTCCGCATCGCGCTGACGCGTTCCGATCATGCCGAGGATGAATGGGCCTCGATCATCGACACGGCTTCGGCGCGGCAAGCCTTCGTCGAAGCGGGAGGCAAGTTCGACGGGCCGAGCGTCATCAACTTCCTGCTGCGAGATCCCGCGAACCGTTCCAGCGTCATCTCCGTCACCGAAGCGGCGCGCAACAATGCCCGCCTCGTCCGCACGGCGCTGACGCGTGAAGTCTGGGAAGCGGTCAACGAAACATGGATCACGTTGAAGTCAGCGCTGGCGCGGCCGGTGAAGGAAACCGACCTGCCGGACGTGCTGGCCCTCATACGCAATCAGAGCGCCCTGGTGCGCGGCGCCACGGTCGGCACGATGCTGCGCAACGACATCTACAACTTTGCCCGCGTCGGTACCTTCATCGAGCGGGCCGACAACATCGCCCGCATCCTTGATGTGAAGTATTACGTGCTGCTGCCCTCGGTGCAGTTCGTTGGCTCGACGCTGGACAATGTTCAGTGGGAAACCATCCTGCGTGCCGCGTCCGCCGAGCGTTCGTTCCGCTGGCTCTATGGCGGCGAGACCCGGCCGCTCACGATTGCGGACTTCCTGATCCTGGACCGGCGGATGCCGCGCTCGCTGCTCTACTGCATGCGCAAGATTGCAGGCAACCTCGGTCATCTGTGTTCGGACTATTCGGTGCGCCGGCCAAGCCTCGACTATGCGCTCAGCCTTCGGGACGAACTGGAAGACCTGACGATCGACCAGATCATGGAGCGGGGGCTGCACGAATTCCTGACCCGCTTCATCCAGTCCAACAACGCGCTCGCCCTGCATGTCGAGCAAGACTTCCGCTTCAACAGTTGAGGGAAGACGGATGCGGCTCAAGATCCATCATAGCGCCCATTACAGCTACACTGCACCGGTGAGTTATGGCCTGCTGCAATTGCGCCAGACGCCGAAATCGCGCGTCGGTCAGCAGGTCCTTCACTGGCACCACCGGATCGAAGGCGGCCGCATCGAAGCCGAGTATGAGGACCAGCACGCCAACTGGGTTCAGCTGATCAGCGTCGATGCCGGCGCAGAAAAGCTCGTCATTTCCACCGAAGGCGAAGTGGAAGTGGAAGACCGCGCCGGCGTGATCGGCGTCCATCGCGGCTACACGCCGCTCTGGCTGTTCCGCCGGTCGACGCCGTTGACACGGCCCGGCCCGCTGCTGCGCCGGCTGGTCAAGGCAGCGCCCGATGCTTCCGGCGGCGATCTTGCGCGCCTGCACGCCCTGGCGGGCCTGGTCCGCGAGGCCATCCATTACGAACCCGGATGGACGGATGTGGATACCAAAGCGGAAGACGCGCTCGAGGCGGGCAGGGGGGTCTGCCAGGATCATGCGCATGTCTTCATCGCCGCGACCCGGCTGCTCGGCTATCCGGCCCGCTATGCCGGCGGGTATCTGATGATGAATGACCGCGTCCAACAGGATGCCGGCCATGCCTGGGCCGAGGCTCATGTGGAGGGGCTCGGTTGGGTGGGCTTTGACGTTTCCAACGCTATATCCCCTGACGCACGCTACGTTCGCGTAGCGACAGGCCTTGACTACCGGGAAGCCGCGCCCGTTTCTGGAATGCGGTTCGGCGCCGCGAGCGAATCGCTCGATGTGTCGATACAGGTGCAACAACAATAAGAAATTCGATCCACGGATCTTCGCCCAGATGACTTACTGCGTCGGTCTCAAGCTCAATCGCGGCCTTGTCTTTATGTCCGACACGCGGACCAATGCGGGCGTCGACAATATTTCCCGTTTCCGCAAACTGTTCACATGGCAAGTGCCGGGCGACCGCACCATCGTGATGATGACCGCCGGAAACCTTGCGACCACCCAGTCGGTCGTCAGCCTGCTGGAAGAACGCACGAAGGCGCCATCCGAACGCCGGCCATCTATCCTCGAACAGCCGACCATGTTCCAGATCGCCCGCCATGTCGGCGAGACGCTGCGCGATGTGATCCAGTCCAACTCGCCGACCGGGCAGAAGGCCGACTCTGCCTTCAACTCCACGATCATCCTTGGCGGGCAGGTGAAAGGTTCGGAGCCGCGCCTGTTCATGATCTATCCGGAAGGCAACTTCATCGAAGCGAGCGACGACACGCCGTTTTTCCAGATCGGCGAGACCAAGTATGGCCGGCCCATTCTCGTGCGGGCCTATAATCCGGCCATGAGCTTCGAGGACGCGGCCAAGTTGCTGATGGTGTCGTTTGACTCAACCATCAAGGCGAACCTCTCTGTCGGCCTTCCGCTGGACCTGCAGGTGGTGGAGCGCGATGCCTTGCGGCTTGGCCCGTCGAAACGGATCGAAGGCGAGGACCCCTACTATCTGAGCATTTCCAGCGGATGGGGCGATGCGCTCAAGAAGGCCTTTGATTCGCTGCCTGGATTCTCTTTCTAGGCCATATCGGGGTAGATTTGTGCGCGAATTGCCTTGAACAGGGCGGTCGTTTAGCTAGGCTCACACCATACGGGGGCCGATGCATTTCGCGCGGCACAAACGCCAACACTCAGGGTTGAATCATATGATCTTCGATCGGGTAAAATCGCTCGACGCGATTCTTGCGACTGCCGAAAAGAAATCGCTCACGCGATCGCTCGGCGCCTTCCAGCTCACCATGCTGGGCATCGGGGCGATTATTGGCACGGGTATTTTCGTGCTTACTGCCGAAGCCGCTCAAAAAGCGGGACCGGGCATGATGATCTCGTTCATCATCGCGGGTTGCGTGTGTGCTGTCGCAGCGCTCTGCTACGCCGAACTCGCCTCGATGGTGCCCGTGTCCGGCTCTGCCTACACCTACACCTACGCCGTGATGGGCGAGCTTCTCGCCTGGATGGTGGGTTGGGCCCTTGTGCTTGAATATGCAGTTGCGGCAGGGGCCGTGTCTGTCGGTTGGTCGGGTTACGTTGTCGGTCTCGTCGAGAACATAGGCGGCATAAATGTGCCCGATGCTTTGACGCTCGGGCCGAGCCAGGGCGGTATCGTGAACCTTCCGGCGATGATCATCGCATTGCTCGTGACGGCGCTGCTGGTTGTCGGCACGACTGAAAGCGCGATCGTCAACTCGATCCTGGTGGTCATCAAGGTGGCCGCGCTCACGGTCTTCGTGGTTCTCGCAGTTCCGGTCATGAACATGGAGAATTTCGAGCCCTTCGCGCCGCTTGGTTTCGCCGGCATCTCGGCAGCGGCAGCGTCGATCTTCTTTGCTTATGTCGGCTTTGATGCTGTCTCGACGGCAGCTGAGGAAACCAAGAACCCGCAGCGCAACATGCCGATCGGCCTGATCGGCTCGCTTGCGATCTGCACCATCTTCTACCTGCTGGTTGCGTCCGGCGTCATCGGCAGCGTCGGTGCGCAGCCTCTCATGGACGAAGCCGGCAAGGGATTGGCACCTGGAAGCTCCGAACTGACCGCTGCTTGCCAGGCAATTGCCGATGAAGCTGTTGTCTGCTCCAAGGAAGCGCTCGCCTGGACGCTGCGCGAGATCGGCTGGCCGCAGATTGGCAACCTGATCGGCCTTGCCGCTGGTCTTGCACTGCCTTCGGTCATCCTGATGATGATGTTCGGACAGACCCGCATCTTTTTCGTGATGAGCCGTGACGGCCTGCTGCCGAGCGTCTTCTCGAAGATCCATCCGAAGTTCCATACGCCTCACGTCATCACGATCCTGACCGGTGTGTTTGTTGCTGCGTTTGCGGCCTTCTTCCCGGTTGGTGCCCTCGCGGACATTTCGAACTCGGGCACCCTGTTCGCGTTCGCGATGGTCGGCATTGCGGTCCTGGTGCTGCGCCGCAAGGATCCGGATCGCAAGCGCCCGTTCCGGACACCGTTCGTCTACATTGTCGCGCCGATTGCCATCATCGGCTGCGTGTACCTGTTCGTGAGCCTCTCGGGCTACACGAAGCTGCTCTTTGTCGGCTGGGCGGTCATCGGTCTCGTCGTGTATTTCCTCTACAGCCGCGGCAAGAGCCATGTCGGACGGGGCATCATCGATGTTCATGAAGATGATCCGGATGCGCCGCCGCAGCCGGTGCCGCCTATCAGGGATTGAACTGCGCTGCCTGGTTGAGGCCGGGCAATGAAAGCGAAGGTACGTCAGGGCAAGCGATCTGAGAGGTTCAGGTCGCTTGCTTTTCATTCACGGCACGCCGAACGTGAAGCCGGTCTGCGCGCAGGGCAGGAAACTTCTTCCTCGCCGCGCGGACCCGAGCATAACCTGTCACTGCATGAATCTTACCGATCGGGAAGGGTGAGCCGATTGAAACGACGCAAGCGGATAATTCTTCCCGTTCGGTAAGAATTAAGCTTGTGGCAATGCCTCTTTGCCAATATCTTCCTGATCGGGAAGGTTCCAAATGATCAAGACGGCCAAGGAATTCGGAGCGCGGGTCGCGGCGGCTCGCAAGTCGCTCGGCATCACGCAGCGCGAGCTCGCCCTCGCAATCAATGCCGGCGAGCGTTTCATCGTTGAGCTCGAAGCTGGCAAGCCTACGGCGCAGCTTGGCAAGGCGCTGGCCGCCGCGCGCGCTGCAGGAGTCCGTCTGGAAGACGTGTCAGGGCTTACCGGGCCGCGTGAAGCCTGATGCATTCCGTTTATGCAAATGGCATCCTCGCTGGGGCTGTCGAGCCCCGTCCCGGTGGTGTCGCATTCGTCTATGACGCCGCCTGGTTGAACCATCCGGCGCGTTTTCCGCTGTCTCTGTCGATGCCTCTCTCCGCAAAAGAGTGGGGCGACGGCATTATTCTTCCCTGGCTCATGAACCTCCTGCCTGAAGGCGCGCCGCTGCGCGCCCTCAGCCGTGCGCTCGGCGCATCAGCCGAAGATGTCCTCGTGCTGATTTCTGCCTCTGGAGGGGACCTTGCCGGAGCGCTTTCGATGCGTGCGCCGGCGGGTCCCGCCCGTATCGAGCCGGTCGGGGGCGCGGCGGCGCTCGAGCGTATCCTGAATGAACTGCCGGCAAAGCCCTTTCTCATCGGCCAGGAAGGCGTTGCCATGAGCCTTGCCGGCGCGCAGGAAAAACTTCCCGTCGTGTTCGAAAATGGTGCCTTTGGTATTCCGGTCAACGGGGCTGCCTCGACCCATATCCTGAAGCCGGACAATGCCAATCTTCCCGGGAGTGTCCAGAACGAGGCTCTATGCATGCAGCTTGCACGCCGCTGCGGGCTCAATGTCGCTGACGCCACTACCGGGACAGCAGGCGATCGCAGCTTTCTTCTCGTCACGCGATATGACCGTGTACAGCGGAATGGCATGGTGCGGCGGATCCATCAGGAGGATTTCTGCCAAGCGATGGGTCGTCCGCCGGCTGCCAAGTACGAACATAATCAGACCGGCATCCCTGGGCCGTCGCTCGCCGAAATGTTCAGCTTGATAAGCGAACACATGACCGCAAGGGATACCAACCGGTTTCTCGACGCTGTCATCTTCAACGTCGCCATCGGCAATGTGGACTCTCATGCAAAGAACTACTCCATTCTGCTGACGCCGGGGGGCGCCGAACTCGCGCCGCTCTATGACCTTATGTCGGGTCTTGCCTGGGCAAATATCACGGAGAACCACGCTCAGTCGGTCGGCGGCCAGAGACGAGGCAGGTACATATTCCGGCGCCACTGGCGGCGTCTTGCCGAAGCCGCCGGCCTTTCAGCACCGGCGCTCCTGCGCCGTGTGGCTTCGCTCTGCGACAGGATTGCCGCCGAGCTGCCTGGTGCCCGTGAGGATGTGATTGCGATGCCGGCCGGAAAAGGCGTTTTGCTCGACACGATCTGCGATGAAATTGCCGCGCGTGTGAAAACTGTCCGGTTCAATGCCGGCACCGAAGAGCCGGGCGACTAGCCGGATACATCTGGAGGCGTTGATATCCGGAGCGGCTGACCCGAACCCTGCGGACGTCTCTCGGGCAAGCATGATCCGTCCAGGTGCTCGCAGCAGACTGCGGCCTGCCTGTGCCTTCCTTTTCGTGTGCAGAGTTCCTCCAGAGCGAGAGGTGGGCGGACGGCGCATTTGGCAGAGCGCGGCCGCCGCGCAAGGTGCAGCGCTTGATCCTCTCTAATCGTCCGTAGACGTCTTATAACAACCAGGAACAATTCAGGCCCGCTTGGGGGGTAACCGGACAGACTTCTGATTCGACTGGTAGCAAGGAGAGCCTTGCCATGGGAGCGGCTGTTCGCTTGCGAGCAGACTATAGGGCGGCGGAGATCAGCAAGACTGTCGCCCGACGCGCAGTGGCCGAGATCATCATGGATCAGGCCGGCTGGTACGCGCGCCAGGTATCAGATTCATGTATCGCCGACTGTCTGCGGTCAGTCTCAGACCATGTGTCAGAACGAGTCCCTGGTCGCCGATCAACTAAATGCCCGAGACAACCGAAAGGCAGTGCACTTCGTACGCGTACGCTGGATTAAGCGGCAAGGAGATGTATACCCACACGTCCGAATGTCTCGCGCCGCCCTGAAGCCATTCAGTCAGCTGCCCCGGTGCTGAGGCCATCCGCCTTGCTGAAGACGATAGCCGCATTGCCGAACGGGGCACGGTAGCGGGCGAGGCGTTCGGCTGATATGGTGCGAAGGCCGGCGACAGGTTCAAGCACGACGAAGGTGTCGCCTTCATAGCCAGCGACAAGGACATAGTGGTTCAGCATCTGCTGGTTGGTCTTCTCGGACAGCCAGGCGGTACGCGAGGTGATAAACTCTGACGGGAAGCCGAGCAGGGGAACGTTCATGCCCGGCAACTGCCAGGTTTGCACGTAGACAGATGGAACCTGCACGGGCACCAGGACCGGGCGTCCGGCTTCAAGCTCTGCAACAATGGCGTCCTGTGGCAGTCGCACGGCGCTCGCCTGCAAGTCGTTGGCAGCGGCAAGCTTCAGAAGCTCCGCCATCGAGTATCCGTTTTTCGTGTCAGCGGGCGGAGCTGACGCGAAGATGTCCGCGCCGGAAACTGTGCCGGCGCCGTTCCAGTAGTTCACCACGCTGGCAAGCGCATGTGCGCCGCAGGCGGCGCCGTCAAGCTGACGGTCGTGCACCACGGGAAGGAGAAGTGTTTCGGGGGGATCAACCGCCGCGCCGAACAGTTCGAAACTGTTGGTTCCGGTACGCGCGGCAAACGCGGCGGGATCGGAGGCAGGCTGTATGGCGCAAGCGCTGAGACCCAGCACCAGCGCCATACCGTGGACAGGCCGCATCCTTAAAGGACGGACGCGACAACCAGAACGACGGCGACGAGGCCGATGATGGCCAGGGCGTTGTTCGCGCTCAGGCCTGCATTGTAGGCTTCAGCCTCTTCCGGAGTGAGCACCTGGATCTCGTAGCCCTGTTCCTGGTAGGCGCGCACTTCGGCGGCCTGGGCTTCCGTCAGGCCATAGCGCTGAAGATCTTCAGTGCTGAAGGATTTCGGCTCGACGCTGCGGAACTGGGCCGCAGAGGTTTCGGCAACTGCAAACGGGACAACAGCCTGCGAGAGAGCAAAGCCAAGGGCGATGGCAGCGGGAAGGCGGGTTTTCATTTTGAAATCCTTTTTTGTTGAAGACATTGCCGTCCAAACGGGTCCGCAAGCCCTGAAAAAACCTGCAGCCCCGCCAGTAATGGTCCCCGCAAACTCGGCGGGGTCAAGTCTTCTACGCGCCAGATACGTTGCGGTTCCGCAATATCAGGCGAAATGTTTCGACAATTTAAGGCCTTGTCCCTGGTAGTTTGAGCCCGTGCCGCCATAGAGCGATTTCGGGCGCGCACCCATTGGCTCGTAAATCAGCTTGGCCACGGGCTGACCGTGTTCGAGGATGAACGGCACGTCGCGCGAACGTACTTCGAGGACGGCCCGGCTTCCGGCCTTGTTGGTGCCGAAGCCGGGATCGAAGAAACCAGCATAATGGGCACGGAACTCGCCCAGCTCCGGCGCAATAGGGGCCATCTCGGCGGCCTCGTCGGGGGCAACTTTCACCGTCTCGCGGCTGACGAGGATGTAGAATTCCTCGGGGTTCAGAACGATCCGTCCGTTCTTGGGGTAGATGGGTTCCCAGAACTGGCTCGAATCGTGGGCGCCTATGCCGCGCAGGTCCACGATTCCCGAATGGTGTTTCGCGCGCCATCCGGCCGGCTGGCCGGGCGGGGGCTCGAGGTCGATGGACACGACCTTCTCTTTCAGCGTCTCCGGCTTCTTCCGCTTGAACCGGATCTGCGCCAGCCGGTCGCCTGGGCGCACCATGATCGGGAAGGTGCGGGGGCTGACTTCCAGATAGAGCGGGCCCGAATAGCCCATCGGCACTTCATCGAAAGCGCGGCTCTTGTTGGTGACGAGGCGCGTGAAGACGTCAATGCGGCCGGTCGAGCTCTTCGGGTTGGCGCGGGCGGCGATGCCCGGCGGCAGGCGAAGGGATTCCATCAGGGGCACGAGGTAGACGCACCCGGTTTCCAGCACGGCGCCCTGTCCGGTCAGTTCCACCCGGTGCATCTGGATGCCGGGCTCCTGCAGCATCTCGGCGACGGAGCGGTCCTTGCCGGGCAGGAAGCTGGCGCGCAGGCGGTAGGCGTCCTCGGCGAGTCGCAGGTCGAGGCTGGCAGGCTGCACCTGTCCGGGTTCGGGCGGCAGCAGGCTGCGGATCGCGCCGCTGGCGACCAGCGCCTCGATTTCGAAGTCGGGAAGAACCCCGCTGATATCAGCCATTACTTGCACCCCATGGGTCATCAGGCATAAGTCCCTCTCCCGGAAACACAAGGACGCGCACTGACATGGCTGATGCACCCGGCGGTGATGACCCAAAAGGCTGGAAACCTGCGACCCAGGCGGTGCGCGGCGGCCTGATGCGGTCGCAGCATGGCGAGATTTCCGAGGCGATCTTCCTCACCTCCGGCTATGCCTACGATTCGGCAGAGCAGGCCGAGGCGCGCATGGCGGGCCGGGAGCCGGGTTTTGTCTATTCCCGCTATGGCAGCCCGACGGCGGAGATGCTGCAGCAGCGCCTTGCGCTGATCGAGGGCGCCGAGACCTGCCGGGTGACCGGCTCCGGCATGGGCGCAATTTCGACCGCCATCATGGCGCCGCTGAAGGCGGGCAACCGGGTGGTGGCGGCAACGGCACTGTTCGGGTCGTGCCGCTGGATCCTGGCCAACCAGATGCCGAAGTTCGGCATTGAAACCGTGTTCGTGGACGGCGCCGACATGGCGGCGTGGGAGCGCGAGATCGGCAAGGGTTGCCAGCTGGTGCTGATCGAGAGCCCTGCGAACCCGCTGCTCGACGGCGTGGATATCGCGGCGGTGGCAAAGCTCTGCAAGAAGGCCGGCGCGCTGCTGGTGGTGGACAATGTGTTTGCGACGCCGGTGCTGCAGCGTCCGCTGGAGATGGGCGCGGATGTGATCGCCTATTCGGCGACGAAGCACATGGACGGGCAGGGGCGGGTGCTCGCCGGGGCGATCCTGTGCTCGGAAAAGCTGATGTCGGAGACGTATGATCCGTGGCTGCGCCATATGGGCCCGGCCTGTTCGCCGTTTAATGCCTGGGTCGTGCTGAAGGGGCTCGAGACAATGCAGCTGCGCGTCGAGGCGCAGAGCCG
>CAZXQD010000108.1:0-10525 GCA_964643405.1 uncultured Hyphomonas sp.
AGGCGATGGAAAAACTCGCCAAGTCGCTGGCCAAGAAGAAGATCGCCGCCTGATTCCAGGCTTCGGCAAAGTAAATCGTGGAAATCCCCGCAGGTCTCCGGACCTGCGGGGATTTTCTTTTTGACAGCCGCACGGACCGATGGCATTTTGAACAAAACATGAACAAGCGGGAGGTTGTCATGGCGATCACAGGCGGCTGCCAATGTGCGGCGATCCGGTATGAACTTGCCGCAGCGCCGGACCGCGTCTCGATCTGCCATTGCCGGGACTGCCAGCTGAGCGCAGGCGCGCCGATGGTCGTCTGGGCCGTGATGCCGGCAGCAAACCTCAAGATCACCAAGGGGACACCGGCGACGATCAATTCGTCCGGGGACAGCTTCCGCCGCTTCTGCAGCCAGTGCGGCACAGGCCTCTTCTATGTGAACGAGACCTTCCTGCCGGGCCTCGTGGATGTGCAGTCGATCACGCTGGATGACCCGTCCGCCTTTCCGCCGGGCGCGCAGGTGCAGACCGCCGAACAGCCCGCCTGGATGGCCCATATTCACGCCCTGCCCGCCTATCCGCGCTATCCGGGCACGGAATAGATTTCGTCGCTTCCTAACGCTTTGCCCCGCGCGCTTAACCAAGCCGCCGGGAACCCTTCGCCAAATTAACCATGTTCCAATGCATCCGCGTCACGTTTCATCCGTTGCCGGATGGTCCGGCAGGTGATTGGGCCGCGCGCGGACATGGGGACTAACCCCGGCCAGTGCGGCAGGTGTTACAAGGACGAAGTTCAAATGGCCTATTCAGACATACCCGTCGCGCCCGGAGCCCTGCTCGGCGCGCATTCCCAGCCCGACGACCTCTACCGCGCCGGCCTTGCCTACGCGACCGGCACGGGCACCGAGATCAACCTGGTCGAAGCCCACAAGTGGTTCAACCTCGCGGCCGTGCGCGGCCATGAAGACGCCAAGCAGCAGCGCCAGGACATGGCCGAAATGCTGACCACGGACGAAGTGAAGCAAGCTCTGCAAGCCGCCCGCGCCTGGATGAAACTGGCGAACTGAAGTACGTTTCAATTCGCGGCGGTCAGCGGATCAATTATCTGCGGGATCTCGACGATCCGGGTGACCGGTATTCCACTCAGCTCAGCATGCTTGCGGATCGCAGCCTCGTCCGGCGCGATATAGATGCAGAACGTCTTGTCCCCCGCGACATAACTGTGCTGCCACTGGATCCCTTGGCCAAGCTGAGCGATCGCATTGTTCGACGACCTCGCAGCCCCGCAGAGTTCCACAATCGACATGCCGCCGATGCCCGGAATGTCGCGCTCGATGAGATATCTTTTCAGCTTTGGCATGTCCGTGCGTCCCTTTGTTTCCACCCGTTTGACACGGAGATAAGCCCCTCACGGCACGATGTTCAAACTAAATATTCTTGTCGCTACAAAAGTTTTTCTTTATTCAGCGGCATGACCGCCGCGTCGCACCTTCGCGCTTTTCAGGCGCTTGAACTCGCCCTTCGTCTAGGCTCGCTCAAGGCGGCCGCCGAAGCGCTGGCGATTACGCCCGCTGCTGTCGGCCAGAGGATCAAGGCATTGGAAGATTTCCTTGGCCTCGAACTCATGGTGCGCGGCCGAAGCGGCCTTGCGCCCTCGCCCTCCCTCACAGACGCCATGCCATCGCTGGCGCGAGCTTTTCGCGATCTCGAACTGGTTTCCGAAATTCTCGACATGCAGCGGGGTCACGAGATCCGCATTGCCGTTGACCCAGACTTCTCCGAGCTTTGGCTCGCGCCTCGCCTGCCTGGCATCAAGGCTGCGCTGCCAAACAGTATCATCAGTCTCAGCCATACCCACGAGCAGCACCTTGCTTTGAATGCGGACTGCACCATTCGTTTCGGTGCAGCGTCACGCGGCGAAGACCTTCTGTTTACGGATTATATCCTGCCCGTTAGCTCGCCTGAGAACGAACGACGCATCTCAGTCCTGTCGAAGCGCGACCGGCTGGAGGGGTTTCCCCTCTTGCACGTCGATGCCTATCGGAACGATCCGTCCTGTCCAGGATGGCCGGGCTGGGTAAAGGCACACAAGATGCGGCGAACAGCGCCGGACCGGGGCATCCGGTTTGAGCTCGTTGGTTCGGCGTTGCACGCCGTCATCGCCGATGCCGGGCTCGCCCTTTGCGGCCTCGGCCTTGTCGCGCGGCAACTTGAAGACGGCACGCTGTCTGCTCCATTCGGGATCGGGGTGGGCAGCTGGACATCCCATGGCTATGTCGCCCGGTTTCGCGCCGAAGCGCTCAATCGCCCTCAGGTGCGCCGCTTCCGGCAATGGCTGCTCGCTGAAGGCGAGGCGACTCGCAGCCACCTGACTGCGCTCACCGCACAGTAATACCCGCTCAACCAACCCGCCGCGTGTGGCCCTTCCAGTAGGGCTCGCGCAGGTCCTTGCGTAGGATCTTGCCGGACGGGTTGCGCGGCAGGGCCTCGATGAAGTCCACAGACTTCGGCGCCTTGTAGCCTGCGATGCGTTCCTTGGCCCAGGCGATGATTTGCTCCGGGGTCGGATTTTCGCCCGGCTTCTTCACGACGATGGCCTTCACCGCCTCGCCCCATTTCTCGTCCGGCACGCCGATGACGGCGACATCCGCGACGCCGGGTGCGCCGAAGATCGCGTTCTCAACCTCGGCCGGATAGACGTTCTCGCCGCCAGAGACGATCATGTCCTTCACGCGGTCGTGGATGTAGAGGAAACCCTGCTCGTCGAAATAGCCGGCATCACCGGTATGGAAGAATCCGTCACGGACGGCCTCTGCAGTGGCATCGGCGCGGTTCCAGTACCCCTTCATCACAAAGCCGGACTTGATCACGATCTCTCCGACTTCTCCGGTCGGCACCGGCTTGCCCTCCCCGTCCACCACACGCACCACGGCGCCCGGCCACGGCACGCCGCAGGAGCGCAGCTTGCCCCAGGACGGATCGTGCGCTTCCGGCGGCAGGAAAGTGCCTGCGCCGACAGTCTCGGTGAGGCCGTAGAGCTGCGTGAAGCGTGCGCCCATGATCTCGACCGCGGTGCGCAGCAGCGCCTCGGAAATCGGTGAGGCGCCGTAGAAGACCTGCTTCAGGCTGGAGAAATCCGTCTGCCGGATATTCGGCTGCTGGGTCAGCATGAGGATCACCGCAGGCACCCAGAAGGCATGTGCAATCTTGTGCTCGGGGATCAGCCGGAGGATCAGCTGCGGATCGATCTCGCGCAGGATCACCGTCTTGGCGCCCTGCAGGCTCGCCAGCACGCCGACATTGACGCCCGCCACATGGAATTGCGGCATCGCGTTCATCACCGCTTCGCCCGCATCATAGCTCGACCATTCGAGCATGGCGGCCTGGGTGAAGAAGGCGCGGTAATTGTCATTGGTCAGCTGAACGCCCTTGGGCAGTCCGGTTGTGCCGGACGTGTAAAGCTGGATCACGTCATCGTCGCCGCGCACCGGCAGCCCGGGATTCGCTGCCGGTTTTGAATCGCGCCAGGACGGGTAGAAGTCCCAGTCCTCGCGGTCACCATCCAGTGTGATGATGCGCTTCAGGTCCGGCAGCTCGGCCTTGATCTGGTCGATCATGGCGTAGAATTCCTTGCCGACGAACAGCACCTTGGCGCGCGCGTCCGACAGGATGAACTTCACTTCCGGCGCGGCCAGGCGCGTGTTGACGCCGTTCATCACGGCGCGCGCCTTGGCGCAGCCGAACAGCATCTCGTAATAGACGTCCGTATTCTTCGCGAGGTAGCCGACCCGGTCGCCCGGCTGAACGCCCAGCGCGAGGAGACCGTTGGCGACCTGATTGGTGCGCTTCTCGAGATCGCCATAGGTGGTCGCCTTGCCTTCGAACCACAGTGCCGTCTCGGCGGGGCGCAAGGTCGCCTGCACACGCGGAATGTCGGCAAGGTTCGGCATTGCCTGAATGTCGATCATCGGTTCCCTCCAAGTCTCTTTGCGCTCGAGATTAAGGCATTTCCGCCCGCTGTCAGCCCCCGCGCGCAGGCGGCACACGCGCGCCCCTTTGGCATAGCCACAATCTGTGCAATCGTTTCCCCTGTGGCGCGACTGAAGGCGGCAGCGCCGCACGGGGACAAGAGGCATGGCCAGCATATTCCTATCCTACAGCCGGGCAGACCGGCCCAAGGCACAGGTCGTCGCCGAAGCATTGATCGCCGAAGGCTTTTCCGTCTGGTGGGACAAGGTGCTGCGCGCCGGGCAGACCTATGACGAGGTCACCGAAGGCATGCTGCGCGACGCCGATGTGGTGATCGTCCTGTGGTCGACCGTGTCGGTGAAATCGAAATGGGTACGCGCCGAAGCCACGCTCGGCCAGCGCACGTCGGTGCTGATCCCCGCGATGATCGAGGACGCGGAACGCCCCATCATGTTCGAGCTGACCCAGTCGGCCGACCTGATCGGATGGGACGGCGACCGGGACGATCCGCGCTGGAAAGAATTCGTACTGGACGTCGGCCGCGCCGCGGAACAGTCGAAGCCCGCTGCTACGGCGCCAGCACCGGCTGCGGCGCCCGGACAGGCAGCCGACATGACCATGGAGCTGACCTTCTGGTCCTCGGTGAAAGACTCCGCCGATGCCGCGGATTTCGAAGCCTACCTTAAACGCTATCCGGACGGTCACTATTCGGACCTTGCGCGCAACCGGATCGCAGCCATAGCCCGCGCTGAAGCGAAGGCCGCTGCACCGAAACCCGCGCCGCCTTCGCCTCCGCCGCCTCCTGCGCCTCCGTCCGCACCTCCGCCGAAAGCAGAAGCGGCCCCGGCCGCCGCAAGGCCCGTGGCTGCCGCGCCGAAACCCGCGCCGCCCCGCCCTGCCCCGCCAAAGGCGGCCTCTGCCCGGCCCACGAAGAAGAAATCCGGTTCCTCCGTACCCGTCATGATCGGCGGTCTCGTCTCGATCATCATCGCGGGCTGGGCCTTGTCGATGGTCGTGCCGGGCGCGGGAGGCGACGCCGGCAGCACAGCCGCCGAAGAGATCACCTCGGCCGATGCCGCACTTACGCCGCCGGCGGCACCTGATCTTCCGGCCGCCGAGATCGCCGCCGAAGTGCAGGCTGAGCCGGCAACAACCGAATTCGCGGAAGACCTTCCGCCTCCGGAGCCTGAACCCGCCGCACCGCCAGCCCCTGTCTGCGCAGCGTGCCCTGCAATGGTCGCCCTCAGCGGCGGCACCTTCCGCATGGGCTCTCCGGAATCGGAGCCGGGCCGCGAGCCGATTGAGGGACCCGCGCATGAGGTGACCGTGAAGCCCTTCTCGATAAGCAAGACCGAGATCACGTACGCGCAATGGCTCGCCTGCGTCGAGGATGGCGGCTGCAATGGCTACCGTCCCGGTGCACCCGCCAGCGACACAATGCCGGCCGCCGCGATTTCCTGGCGCGATGCGATCGCCTATGCAAAATGGCTATCCGCCGAGACCGGCCGCACCTATCGCCTGCCAACCGAGGCCGAATGGGAATACGCCGCACGCGGAGGAACCAGCACCGCCTACTGGTGGGGCGAAAAGTTCGATGCCGCAAAGGCGCCGCGCGACAAGATCCGCGAAGCCACCAGCCTGCCGGAAAACCCGTTCGGCCTGCAAGGTATGCTCGGTAACGTCAGCGAGTGGACCGAGGACTGCTACGTCAACGGCTACACTGAGGCCCCGGCTGATGGCAGCGCCGTGACCAGCGGCGATTGTAGCCGCCGGGTCGTGCGTGGCGGCGGGGTCAAGAGCAGCCCGTCCGCCCACCGCTCGGCGAACCGCGCGCGCCTCTCTGTCACCACACGCGATCGTCAGTACGGTTTCCGCGTCGTGTTGGAACAAGACTGACGCATGAACCGTCTGCGGCCGAGTCTGATGGCAAGCCTTTTTCTGGTTGCCGCCTGCGCCAGTTCTCCTGCGGCCGCACCGGAGGTGACGTCCGCTTTGGCGCCTGTCCCTTGCGCACCCGCCGCTACCCTTGCCGCCTTTGGGGATGAGAGAGCACGCAGCGAAGCCATCCTCGCCATGGACCCGGCCGCCCGCGAGGACCTCGCCCGCGCACTCACTGCTTGCCTCGGTGATCCGGACCCGGAGATTCGCGACGGCGTCGCCTACACAGCACTCTCCCAGATGCTGCGGACGCAACTCGTCAGTATCGAAACGGTGATGGACCTTGAAGCGGACCTGCGCGCACGCCTTGCCCGGCCCGCTGATGCGAACGGCTTTGAGGCGCCCTTTGCGGCGCTCGTGCTGTCGGAAGTCGCGCGCACCGACCGGATCACGCCCTGGATGGGCCCGGAAGAGCGCGACCGGCTGATTGCGGCAACCCATGCCTATCTTGAAACGCTGTCTGACTATTGCGGCTATTCCGACGCGGATGGCTGGCGCCACGGCGTTGCGCATGCGTCCGACATCCTGATGCAACTGTCTCTGAACCCGCAGCTGACCAGGCCGCAGGCCGAGGCCATTCTTGCCGCCATCGCGCTCAAGGTGGGCACGCCGGATCATGCCTATGTCTTCGGCGAAAGCGAACGCCTCGCCGCGCCGGTGACCTATCTCGCTTTCAAGGAGACCTTCTCGGCCGAAGAGTGGAGCGCCTGGTTCGCCGGCCTCTGGCCCGCGGGCGATCCGCTACGCGCGGAGGCTTACAAATCCGAGGCCACCCTGACCAAGCTGCACAACCTGCGCGCCTTTGCCCAGTCGGTCTACATCAACGCCGTAGCCAGCAATGACGATCGGATGAAGCCGGTGGCCGGCGCCGCCTTTGAATTCCTGAACCAGTTGCCCTGAGCCAAACCTTGCGGCTGACGCCCATTTGCGGCACATCCCTGCCTGTCATGACCCTTGCCGCCCCGCCCCCCGACGCTGCCCTCGCCGAGCACATGCACGCAATGGGCACGCGCGCCCGCGCCGCCTCGCGCGCGCTCGGGCTGATGACGGCAGCGGACCGTACGCGCGGCCTGACCGCCATCGCCGCCGCCATCCGCGCCGCCGCGCCGGACATTCTGAAGGCCAATGCCGAAGACATGACCGCCGCAAAAGCCAAGGGCCTCTCGCCCTCGATGCTGGACCGGCTCGCACTCGATGCTGCGCGCATCGAGGCCATTGCCGCGGGCGTCGAGATCGTCGCCGCCCTGCCCGATCCCGTCGGACGCGAACTGGCGCGCTGGACGCGCCCCAACGGCCTCGATATCGCCCGGGTTGCCATTCCGCTCGGCGTCATTGGCATCATCTACGAAAGCCGCCCGAACGTGACCGCCGATGCGGGCGCCCTCTGCCTGCGGTCCGGCAATGCCGCCATCCTGCGCGGCGGCTCGGAAAGCATCCACTCCTCCCGCGCCCTCGCCGGCGCGATGCGCGCCGCGCTCGCGCAGGAAAGGCTCCCGGTCGATGCAATCCAGCTCGTCGAAACGACCAGCCGTGATGCCGTCGGCCACATGCTCGCAGGTCTCGACGGCGCGCTTGATGTGATCGTGCCGCGTGGCGGGCGCACCCTTGTGGAGCGCGTTCAGACCGAAGCGCGCGTGCCGGTGATCGGTCACCTCGAAGGCCTTTGCCATACCTATGTCGACGGCGCCGCCGATCCGGCCAAGGCGGTCGATATCGTAGTCAACGCCAAGATGCGCCGCACCGGCGTGTGCGGCTCGACCGAGACGCTGTTGATCGACGTCGCCTGCGCGGCAACCCTGTTGCCGAAAATCGCTGCCGCCCTGGAAGCGGCCGGTTGCGAACTGCGCGGCGACGGTCGTAGCCGCGCGATCCTGCCCCACATCACCCCCGCTACAGAAGAAGACTGGGCCACCGAATATCTCGCGCCGATCCTGTCGGTCGCGGTCGTGGATGGACTCGAAGGCGCGCTGGCACACATCGCGCGCTGGTCCTCCGGCCACACCGACGCGATCATCACCGAGAAAGCAGCCATCGCCGACGCCTTCCTCGCGCGCGTCGACAGCGCCATCGTGCTGCACAATGCCTCCACCCAGTTTGCCGATGGCGGCGAGTTCGGCTTCGGCGCCGAGATCGGCATCGCCACCGGCCGCATCCATGCGCGCGGCCCGGTCGGCGCCGAGCAGCTGACGACCTACAAATATGCCGTGCGCGGCACCGGCCAGGTCCGGCCTTGACGCGCGCGCGCCTGCCCGGCCACGCTGCCGGCCAGAGGATCGGCCTTCTCGGCGGCAGTTTCAATCCCGCCCATGACGGCCACCTGCACGTTGCCGAAACCGCCCTGCGACGCCTGCGCCTCGACGGCGTCTGGTGGATTGTCGCGCGCGGCAATCCGCTGAAATCCGAACACGGATCATTCGACGACCGGCTCGCCTCCGCCCGCGCCGTCGCCTGCACGCCCGGCATGCACGTTACCGATATCGAGCGCCAGCTGGGCCTCACCTACACGGTCGACACGCTCGCCGCGCTGCAGGCCGCCGAACCTGAGGCGCACTTCGTCTGGCTGATGGGCGCCGACAGCGCCGCCAACTTCCATCTCTGGAAAGACTGGCAGACCATTGCCGCGCGCGTGCCCATCGCCATCGTTTCGCGCCCCGGTACGCGCGTCTCGGCGGCATTACCCTTCGTGAAGCGTTTCGCAGAGGCACGCCTTCCCGAGCGCGACGCCCGCGCCCTGCCCGGCCACGCGGCACCCGCATGGGTTTACCTGCGCGCGCCCGGCAACACGCAATCCTCCACCGCGCTTCGAGCCGCGCGATGACCCTGACGCCGGAAGAACTCGAACGCCACAAGCGCCACATCCTGCTGAAGGAAATCGGCGGGCCGGGCGTCCAGAAAATTCGCGCCGCCTCGGTTTCTATCGTGGGTTCTGGCGCGCTCGGCGGGCCGTGCGCGCTTTACCTCGCCGCCGCCGGCATCGGGCAGATCGAACTCTGGGACGACGACACGGTCGACCGGTCGAACCTGCAGCGCCAGATCCAGTTCACCGATGCCGATACGGGCGCGCCGAAATCCGCAAGCCTCGCGGCGCGTCTGCGCGCCATCAACCCGCACCTCACCGTCACGGAAATCCCGCGCCGCTTCACCGAAAACGACGCGCCCGCGGGCGCCATCCTCGTTGATGCTACCGACAACTTCCCTGCCCGCTTCGCGCTGAACCGGCTCGCGCACATAACCCGCCGCCCGCTCGTCTCCGGCGCCGCCAGCGGCTGGACCGGACAGGTCGGCGTGTTTGCCTCCGGCGTGCAGGCCGATGCGCCCTGCTATCAATGCTGGGTGCCCGAGCCGCCGCCCGCCGCTGAAGCCTGCGACGAAGTCGGCGTCGCCGGTCCGGTGACGGGCATGACCGGATCGGCGATGGCGCTGGAAGTTCTGAAGCTGGTCACGGGCGCCGGCGCGCCGCTGATCGGCCGCCTTCTCCTGATCGACGGGCTTGCAGGTTCAACCCGGACGATCAAACTGCGGCGCGATCTGCAGTGTCCAATATGTAATGCATGATCTGAACGTTTGACACTGCGCCATCTGAGAGCGTTATCTCGCGCAGATTCGAGTTTCAAAAAAGCGGCTGCCTCATGTTCCGACGTCTTCTCGCTGTTGTCCTCACATTCGGCGTGATCCTCGGCGCCGGCTGGCTGACGCTCCGCCGCGGCGACATTCCGTTCGAGCAGCTTGAGTCCGTCTATGCCAATGCCGACAGCCGCTATCTCGCTTTCGGCGATGACATGCGCGTGCATTTCCGCGATGTCGGCCCGCGCGACGGCAAGGTCATTGTGCTGGTGCACGGATTTTCCGCGTCGCTGCACACCTGGGAAAGCTGGGTCACCAACCTGAAGCGCGATTACCGTGTCATCTCGCTCGACCTGCCGGGACATGGCCTGTCGCGCTGCATGGACAACAAGGAAATCGGCCCGGCGCAGTTTGTCGAAACCATCAACCGCGTCGTCAACACGCTGGAGATCGAGCGCTTCACGCTCGCCGGCAACTCGATGGGCGGATCCGCCGCGTGGAACTATGCCCTGACGCATCCCGAGCGGCTGGAAGGGCTGGTGCTCGTCGATGCCGCCGGCTGGCCGCGCACCGAGACCGAGACGGACGAGCGCCCGCTGATCTTCCGGCTGCTGGAGATCGACCTTGCCCGCCGCGTGATGCAGGATCTTGATCTATCCAGCCTGATCAAGGGCGGCCTCGAGAACAGCTTCGGCGATCCTTCCTTCGTCACTGACGAGATGGTCCAGCGTTATGCTTCCCTCGCCCGTGCGCCCTGCCACCGCGAAGCATTGCTGGCACTGACGTCCAGCCGCGACGAGCGGCGCGAGGCGACGCCCGAACAGCTTGCCACGATCACCACGCCGACGCTGGTCATGCACGGCGAACTCGACAACCTCATCCCCGTCGAACATGGCCGCCAGTTTGCCGCTGCCATTCCGGACGCCAGCCTGATCCTCTATCCCGGCGTCGGCCACCTGCCACAGGAAGAAGTGGCCGACCTCTCGGCCAGCGACCTGCGCAGCTTCCTCGAAACCCGCGTCCACGGCGTGCAGGACGTCGCCCTTGAAGATACGGCGCCGGCCAACTGACG
>CAZXQD010000109.1:0-10496 GCA_964643405.1 uncultured Hyphomonas sp.
ACGGTGATCGACCTTAAGTGTCCGTAACGTGATTTGAAGCCGTGGCCATGGTCGACCTCGACTAGCAAACCATAGCCTGAACGGGCTCCGGCATAGCTGACTTTTCCCGGTCCGGTGGACACGATCGGCGCGTCTCGGTAGGCGGCCATGTCCATACCCATGTGGGGAGACGGGCGCTTCGTGAAGGGGTCAATGCGGATGCCATACGGGCTAGTATAGCGGAAGGGCACCGAAACGGGCTCGCCCAGCGGCAAGGTGTCGACGATCTTCTCGTAATACTTCATCTCGGCGATGCGGGCGCGGGCCTGCAGAATCCGGGTCATGAAATCCTGGTCGCCGATGGACCATTCGGAGGCCGAGGACGTCAGGGCGCCCATCGAGACTTCCGGGCCGCCGACGCCAGTGGCCGAAAGGAGGTTTTCGGTGCCAACAGCGGTGAGCATGAGGACGCCGCGGGCGCGCTCGGCGCGGTCTGCAGCATGGTCTTCCATGCGGTCGAACAGGCGGTAGATGTCCTGTTCGATGGCTTTCGGCGTGCCGCGGGCAGCCGGAACGCTGAGACCGGCGGTCATCAGGTAGGCATCACGGGACTGGCGGCGGTCGGCTTCCTCGATCGTGGCCTCGACCAGAAGGGAGGCGCCATCGCCTTCGAGGGCCGACAGTTTCTGTCCGTCATCCTCGCGCATGTCGTTGAGCAGTTCCTCGAGGGCCTTTTGCTTCTTCTCGAGGTCGGCGGTTTCCTTGGAGCGCTCTTCCAGAAGGGTGCGCTGAAGCGATTCCCGGGCGCGCAGGTCCTGGACCCAGCGCTCATACTTGGCGAGTTCCTTGCCTTCGCCACCGGCCAGCGTCGTCTCACCCCCGCCGAACACGAAGCTTGCGGTGGCAAACACGGTCCAGCCTGCAATGGCGGTCGCGCCAGCGGCCATCATGGCCTGTTGCCACGGGGAGACGGAAATATAGCGAACGGTACCGCCGCTGCGGTGGTAGATCTGGCGTTCAGGGAATGCGCGATCGAACGTCGCCTTGAGGTTCGCACTCCACTTCGCCATGCAAGCTACCTGTAAGCTGGAAACTTCTTATTTAGCCACAGGAATCCCTGCGGCCGGCTTCCCATTCCCCACGTCATAAATACCCAATTCGATGGGGGGCGAAACCCCCGCTATCCATATTTTTCAGCAATGTTCGCAGCTGACCGTAAACTTCTCATTAACTGGCGTAATCTTTCAGCATCCGCGACTGCATTACAGGCAGGGCTGCATCATCCTTTGATCGCAGCAAGCACTTCTTCAGCGTGCCCCTTGACCTTCACTTTAGGCCATACACTGACAATTCTGCCGGTCGGCCCGATCAGGAAGGTGCGCCGGGCCATCCCCATATAGGTCCGTCCGTACATGGATTTCTCCTCCCACGTGCCATAGGAATCAGAGACTGCGCCGTCCGCATCGCTGCCCAGCAGTATGGTCAGCCCATGCTTGGCAGCGAACTTTTCGTGTTTTGCGAGCGTGTCACGGGAGACGCCCAGCACGGTGGCCCCCGCCTTTTCGAATGCCTTGGCATGAGCCGTAAAATCGAGCGCTTCCTGCGTGCAGCCGGGGGTGTCGTCCTTGGGGTAGAAGTAGAGCACCAGATGGCCGCCCGCGAAGTCCTTTAGGCGGCGGGTGCCGGCCGTTGTCTCAAGGCTGAAGGCGGGCGCCTTGTCGCCGGGGTTCAGCTCAACGGTCATGCAGTTCTCCCATGGTCCTATCCTGTTCACGCAATTATAGTTTCTATGTGCCAATGGACCTGCGGCAATACCGGAAATCTTGAGGAGCCAGCGATTGGTCCGCCAGACCGCGTCCGTCATCGTCATGGAAATCCTCGGCGCCCTCGTTCTGGTGCTGATGGCGGCCAGCGCGTTGCTGCTGTGGCGGCTGTCCAGCGGCCCGCTCGATCTCAGTGCATTCCGGGATGACGTGGAACATGCGCTCGCTGACGCACGCGACGGCCGGCCTGTCTCGATCGGTGCCCTGCAGCTGGAATGGTCGCCCGAAACCAAACGTGTACAGATCACCGCGCAGGATGTCGCCCTGATGGATGCCGGCGGGCGCCCGGCGGCGGAAGCGGCCAATGCGCAGATCGTGCTCTCGGCCTCTGCACTGGTCCTCGGCCGGGTCGAAGTGCTGCGCTTCAGCCTGCGTGATGGCTGGATCGGCCTCGACAACCAGGGCGGCAATACCTGGACCCTCGGCGGCGATCCGTTGCCGGAAACGAAATCGCGAGAGATGCCGACCACGCCGCAAGGCTGGCTCGACTATGCCAATACGGTGCTGCCGGAATGGCTGACCGCGCTCAAGGAAACGGATGCGACACTGACCTTCGAAGCGATCCGCTTCGACGGCATGGAACTGCGTGTGCGCGATCAGGCGAGGGCGCTCCTCGGCACGGTGCAGCACACGACCGGTAACCTGACCCGCACAGCCGACGGGCTGCGTCTCACGCTTTCGGGCAGCGGCCTCGGCGAAGGCCTGCCTGGCGGCATTGCCATCCGTATGCAGACGAGCGAATCGAGCACGCGTATGCTTGCCGAGCTTGGTGTGGCTGACTGGCCGCTCGGCGAACTGTTCCGCCGCACCGGGCTCAGCGAGGCCGGCTCGGAAGGCCTGCAGTCGAACTTCGAGGTTTCGGTCGGCTTCTCGTCGGCGGCCGGTATCGAGACGGTGAAACTGAACGCACGCAGCGGACCCGGCAAGCTGAAGCTTGGCGACGCGATCCACCCTGTCACCGACCTGCACGTCGAAGGCACCTACGGCCGGCCCGAAGATCTTCTGACGCTGATCATCGAATCGACAGGCACCGGCGTGTTCAAGGGCCGCGCCGAACTGCAGCTCGAGCGCGCGCTCACCGGCGAGGGCTTCCGCCCTTTCCGGCTGTCGAGCCCCGCACTGACAGCCAACCTCACGCCCTTCCTTGAGGCGCCGATAGACTTCGCAAGCGTGTCGGCTTCCGGAGAAGTCGATCTGGATGCGCTGGCCGTGCGCGGCGCAACGGCCGGCTTCGTGATCGGCGGCGCCGCCTTTGAACTTGCCGGCGATCTTGCGCGCACCCCGGACCGCAAGGAAGGGGAGACGCCGGTGATCGGCACGCTGGATGTCGCTGTTCCCGGCGCGCTGCCGTTTCAGACTGTTACCGCGCTGTGGCCGGTGAAGCTTGCCACTGGCGCACGCCAGTTCGGGAAGGTCAACGTCGAAGCCGGGACAGCGCTGGGCGCCAAGGGCCGCATCACGCTGCAACGCGACAGCTTTGCCGAAGGCTATCTGCGCGATACGGACCTGGAAGTGACCTTCGCAGTCGAAGGCGCGCGCGTGAAGTTCCTGTCGGACCTGCCGCCCGTGGAAAACGCGAGCGGCACAGGGCGTCTCTCAGGCAACAGTTTCAAGGTCGTGCTCCAGAAGGGCGAGTATGCGGGCTGGCAGGTAACCGAAGGGCTCGTTGATTTTCCCGCCTTCAATCCGCGCGGCCAGGAGTTCCGCGTATTCGCCAAGGGGCGCGGCCCGGCGCGCAATATCGTGCAGGTACTCGCCGACTCGCGGCTGGAATTCGACCTCGATCCGGCGCGTGTTTCCGGCGATGCCGAGATGACCTACGAATTGTTCCGTCCGGCGCTGAGCGATGTTCCGTATGAGGACCTTCGCTTCACCGGTTTCGGCACCATCCGCAACACGGGACTGAAGGGTGCTGCGTTCGGCTTCGACTTCACGGGCGGCGCCGTGAAGGTCGATCTCGACCAGAACGGCATCGTGATGTCCGGCCAGGGCAAGCTCGGACCTTCGCCGGTGGATTTTGTCTGGAAGGATTCATTCGCCGAAGATGGCAAGCCCGCGGACCTGACCGCCAAGGGCCTCGTGACGGCAGATTTCCTCAACGGCTTCGGCATCCTTGGCCGCGCCTACATGACCGGAGAGGCGCCGCTGGACGTACGCGCTACGCTTGAAGGCGCAGATCTCGAGACGGCGCTCGTCGGCATCAACTTCACGGATGCGCGTCTCGACATGGCCGAGATCGGCTGGCTGAAGCCGCGCGGCGGCGCTTCGACCGCCACGATCAACTATTCGCTGAACGGCGACCGCTCGACATCCAGGGTCAAGTTCACCGCCGACGGCGCAGCGCTCGACGGCGACTTCACGCTCGGCGCACGCGACATGCGCCTCTATTCCGCTGACCTTCGCCGCGCCTATTTCCGCAATGTGGCGGATGTGAACGGCAAGATGCAGCGCGGCATGGACGACCGGTTCCTTTTCCAGCTCGGCGGCAAGCATCTCGATATTTCCGGCCTGATGCCGGGTCTCACCAGCTTCGGCGGTGAAGAGACGCGCGAGGGCGCTGCGATGTCCCTGGACGCGGCGGTGGAGCGGCTGACGGTGCGGCCCGGCCTCGACCTGCGCAATGCCAAGCTCTCGATGGTGACCAGCAAGACGGGCCTGCAGACGCTGAAGGCCAGCGGGCTTGCGGGTGAAGGCGCAACGATGGAAGCGTCGATTGATGCACGCGGGGCCGGCCCTGCACGCCTGGATGTCACCTCCGGCGATGCGGGCTTCCTCGCCAGCGCCTTCCTCGATGCGGACTTCATTACAGGCGGTACGCTCGAAATGAGCGGTACGCTGGAGAAGGGCACGGTTCCAGCTGACCTGATGATCCAGGTATCCGGCGCGCGGCTCAGCAATGCGCCCTTCCTTACGCAGATCCTGTCACTCGCCTCCTTGCGCGGCCTCGCAGATACGCTGACCGGCGAAGGCGTGATGTTCAGCAAGATCGACCTGCCGCTGAAGATATCCGGCGGCCGCTACATCATCAGCGGCGCCAAGGCGCAGGGCCCGGCACTCGGCCTGACAGCCAGCGGCTTCATCGATTCCAAATCCACCGATATCGAGATCGACGGCGTTCTGGTGCCGTCTTTCGGCGTAAACTCCGCCCTCGGAGGAATTCCGATCCTCGGTGACCTCGTCGTGGGCCGGGATGGCGAAGGTGTTTTTTCGCTGACCTACGGCGTCCGCGGCAAGCTGGAGAAGGCGAGCGTCTCGGTGAACCCGCTCTCGGCCCTCGCGCCCGGCGTGATCCGCCGCATCTTCGAGAATCCGTCAGACACGAAGATACCGGAAGCAAAACCGCGTGCGCCGGATGTGCCGCTGCCGAAGGAGCTGCCGCCGATCAAGGACGAGACGTTCTGAAGCGCCTAGCCCGCCTTGATCAGCGCATGCCGCTTCTTGCCGGCTGAAAGCTTGATCGCGCCGTCCTTCAGGTCTGCGGCCGAAACCTTCGCGTTCGGGTCGATCACAGCCTCATCATTCACGCGGATCGCGCCCTGCTCGATCAGGCGGCGCCCTTCGCCGTTGCTCTTGCAGAGGCCTGCCGCGGCCAGGGCCGCTGCCACCAGGATCCCGGCCTCAAGATCCGCCTGCGGAACATGTGCTGTCGGCAAGGCGTCCGCCGAAGCGCCCGTGCTGAACACGGCCTTCGCCGCAGCCTCGGCTTCCTTCGCCGCCGCTTCCCCGTGCAGCAGCGTCGTCGCAGCATTCGCCAGCGCGATCTTCGCGTCGTTGATCTCCGCGCCCTTCAGCGCTTCCAGCCGCTCGATCTCCTCGCGGCCAAGGTCCGTGAACAGGCGCAGGAACTTGCCCACGTCCGCGTCCTCGGTGTTGCGCCAGAACTGCCAGTATTCGTAGGGGCTCTTGCGATCCGCGTTCAGCCACACCGCGCCGCCGACCGTCTTGCCCATCTTCACGCCGGAAGAGGTGGTCACGAGGTGCGCCGTCACGCCGAAGGCTTCGCCGCCCTCGGCCTTATGCACAAGGTCAACGCCGCCGACGATATTGCCCCACTGGTCCGAGCCGCCGAGCTGCATCCGGCAGCCATAGCGCCGGTAGAGCTCAAGGAAGTCGTAGGACTGCATCAGCAGGTAGTTGAATTCTAGGAAGGTGTAGGGCTGCTCCGCCTCGAGGCGGCGGCGCACGGTGTCCTGCTTCACCATCGTGTTGATGGTGAAGTAGATGCCGACGGCCCGCAGCATCTCCAGGTAGCCCAGCTCACCCAGCCAGTCATTGTTGTTGACCATTATGGCGTCGTTCTTGCCTTCGCCGAAGCGCACGAAAGGGGCGAACGCGGTCTTGATGCCGGCAATGTTGGCGTTGATCTCGTCGTCTGTCAGCAGCGGGCGCGACTTTTCCTTGTCGGTCGGGTCGCCGACTTTCGTGGTGCCGCCGCCCATCAGGGCAATCGGCTTGCCGCCGTGCCGCTGGAATATGCGCAGCATCATGATGGTCATCAGGTGGCCGACATGCAGGCTGTCCGCCGTGGCGTCATAGCCGACATAAGCGACCGGGGTTCCCGTGGCACAATAGGCATCCAGCTCAGCCTTGTGAGTGGTGTCCTTGATGAAGCCGCGCCAGCTGAGCTCGCGCAGGAATTCCGACTTGTAATCGCTCATGTTCTTGTGTCTCCGTGGAGCAGACGCGCGCCTAACACGGAAAGGGCAGGGCTTGAACACCGCTACGGAAAAAACACCGCCCGCCAGGGAGCCCGTTTGGGTCGCCGGTTTCATGTCCGGTACGTCTCTGGATGCGGTCGATGCGGCGATGATCCTGACCGATGGCGAAGGGGTCACCGATTTCGGCCCCGCCGTGGAGCGCAAGTATACCCGGGATGAGCGGGCGGTCCTGCAGGCCGCAACCGATGCCGCCCGGGCCTGGAACTGGCAGGGGCCGATCCCGGAAGCGCCGTTCAAGGCCGCTCTGGACGTGATCACCCGCACCCATTTCGAAGCCTGGGGCATGCTGACCGGGCTCGCCCGGGCCCCTGAACCGCTTCTCGCCGGTGTGCATGGGCAAACGGTCCTGCACCGGCGCGCTCAATCCGGCCAGAAAGGCGCGACGCTGCAGCTGGTTGACCCGTTCGCCCTGCAGAAGGTGATGGGCGTGCCGCTGGTTTGCGATTTCCGCTCAGCCGATGTCGAAGCGGGCGGGCAGGGCGCGCCGCTGGCGCCTGCCTATCACGGCGCGCTGATGGACCGCCTCGGCGGCGAGCCTGCCTGCGTGCTGAACCTCGGCGGCGTCGCCAACATCACGGCGCGCCTTTCCGACGGCAGCCTGATCGCCTTCGATACCGGGCCCGCAAACGGCCCGATCGACGAATGGGTCGAAGGTCATGGCCGGGGTACGCATGATGCCGGTGGCCGGCTCGCCATGGCGGGAACCGTGCACCCGGGCCTCCTGGCGCAGCTCCTGAACCATGACTGGTTCAACGAGAAGCCGCCGAAATCGCTCGACCGTTACGATTTCAATGCAAACATGGCCCGGGGCCTGTCCCTGGAAGACGGCGCCGCAACGCTCACTGCCTTCTCGGCGGCGGCCGTTGCAGCTGGCATCGACCAGCTGCCGGAGCGACCCAGCCGCGTCATTGCCTGTGGCGGCGGGCGTCACAATCCGGCTCTGATGGCCGCCCTCAAGGGCGCGCTGCCGTGCAAGTTGATGACCGCCGAAGAGGCCGGCTGGCGGGGCGATTCCATCGAAGCCGAGGCCTTCGCCTACCTTGCCGCCCGCCGCCTGCGCAAACTGCCGCTCAGCTGGCCGATGACGACCGGCGTGCCCACCCCGATCACGGGCGGGCAGGTGTTCGGCTTGAACCTGGCGGACTAGCCGCCGCCAAGCTTCTCAAGAGCGGGTCCATCGAGCCGGTAGACGGTCCACTCATCCATCGGCCTTGCGCCTAGGGAAAGGTAGAAATCGATCGACGGCTTGTTCCAGTCGAGCACCGACCATTCGAGCCGCCCGCATCGGCGCTCCACGGCGATCCCGGCAAGCTTCGCGAGCAGCGCCTTGCCATAGCCCCTGCCGCGTTGGGCCGGGTCCACGAACAGGTCTTCCAGGTAAATGCCCGGCATGGCGAGGAAGGTGGAGAAGTTGTGGAAGAACAGCGCAAAGCCGTGCGCGGCGCCGTCCTCCTCGATCAGCAAGACTTCGGCATAGGGGCGCGGCCCGAACAGCTGCGCGCGCAGGCTGGCCTCATCGGCGAGGCATTCGTGCTCCAGCTTTTCGTATTCGGCGAGCGCCCGGATGAAACGAAGGATGACCGGCGTGTCAGCCGCGTCTGCAAACCGGATGGTGGCCATGTGCAGTATTCCGTGTCCGGAAGAAGAGAGGCCCGTCCATCTCTGGACGGGCCCCGTAACGGCTAGTCCTCGAAGTCCTCGTCGTCCTCGACGACATCGGCCTCGACGCCTTCCTCGGCTTCAAGGCGCAGCTGCTGCTCGGCCTCAGCGAGGCGGCGCAGCAGGTATTCCTCGCAGGTCGCGATCAGTTCCTCGCGCTTGTCCACGTAGAAGTGGTTCGCACCCTTCACCTTCGCGCGCTCGACCTTGTGGCCTTTCTGCACGCGCACTTTCGACAGCGCCCGCTCCACATCTTCTGGCGAGGCGATGGAATCATTATCGCCCGCCACGATCAGGCCCGAGGCCGGGCAGGGCGCGAGGAAGGAGAGGTCGTAATGGTTCGCCGGCGGCGAGATGGCGAGGAAGCCATCGATCTCCGGGCGGCGCATCAGCAGCTGCAGCGTGATCCAGGCACCGAAGGAATAGCCGGCACACCAGACATAGCGCGGCGACTCCGACAGGTTCTCCAGATAGTCGAGCACATAGGCGGCGTCTTCGAGTTCGCCGATGCCCTGATCGTACACGCCCTGCGAGCGGCCAACGCCGCGCGAATTGTAGCGCAGCACGCCAAAGCCATGCTTCTCGAACAGCTGGTACAGCATGATCGTCACCGGGTCCTGCATCGTCCCGCCCGCCTTGGGGTGGGGATGGAGGATCAGCGCGATCGGCGCGCCCGGGTATGGCGGCTCGGTATAACGCGCTTCGATACGCCCTTGCGGGCCCGGAATGATGATTTCTGCCATCTGATCCTCGGTTTTATGGAGTGAAGGGGGCGAGATAGGCCAAATCGCCCTGAGAATGCAAATTTTTCTGCAGGGTGCGGCCTTCGCCGGAAAAGCCTATATATAGGGGCATGATCTACGCCGACTACAACGCTACCGCCCCGATGCGGCCGGAAGCCCGCGAAGCGATGCTCGCGGCGCTGGATCTTGGCGCGGCCAACCCATCCTCTGTCCACAAGGCCGGCCGGGCTGCCCGGGCGGTCGTTGAGCGGGCAAGGGCCCAGATCGGCGGCGCCATCGGCTCACGGGCCGAAGACATCCTGTTTACCAGTGGCGGCACCGAATCCCTCGCCCTCGCCATCCAGGGCGCCGTGCGGGCGCTGGACGGCAAGGCGACCCTGATCGTGTCGGCCATCGAGCATGAGGCCGCCACCAAAGCCGCCGGATTTGCCGGCGTGCCGGTCGAAACCGCCTATGTGCTGGCCTCCGGGCAGGTGGACCTTGATGACCTGAGAACCCGGCTGGGCAGCTGGGACAAGGCCCTGAAGGGCACCCCCATCCTCGTCCTGATGCTGGCGAACAACGAAACCGGCATCCTGCAACCCGTCGCCGAAGCCGCCGCCCTCGTACGCGGCGCAGGCGGGTTCACCGTCTGTGACGCCGTGCAGGGCCTCGGCAAGGTTCAGGTGAACGCAGCGCTGCTCGGCGCGGATTTCATCGCCCTCTCGGCCCACAAGATTGGCGGCCCGCAAGGCGTCGGCGCCCTCTGGCACCGCGCCGGCGCCCCACTGAAAGCGCTGCTGCATGGCGGCGGTCAGGAACGCGGTCTGCGCTCCGGCACCGAGAACGTGGCCGGAATCGCAGGTTTCGGCGCGGCAGCTGAGGCCGCCATCCGCGACCTTCCGAAATACGCCGCCCTTGCGAAACACCGTGATGCCATGGAAGCGCGCCTCAAAGCCGAAGGGGGCGTCACCGTGATCGGCGAAGCCAGCCCGCGCCTCGCGGCCACGTCAAACTTCGCCCGGCCCGGCTTCCGCGCCGAGACGCAGGTGATGGCGATGGACCTTGCCGGTGTCTGCGTGTCCGCAGGCTCGGCCTGCTCGTCCGGCAAGGTGAAGAGATCGCTTGTGCTAATGGCCATGGGCGCAGATGACAGCCTTGCGGAATCGGCCATCCGCACCAGCTTCGGCTGGGATACCAAGCCGGAAGAGTTCGGGCGCGTGGCAGATGCCTGGCTCGAAGCCGCCCGGAGAACAGTCTTGAAGGAAACCGCGTGATGGATTGCTGCGGCGGAATTGATGAGCACGATGAGGATTGCACCGACGTGAAGGTGAAAGAGGGCATCGATGCCGGCACGGTCGAGGCGGCGAAGCGGCTCGAGTCGGAGAACTATTCGGCCGGTTTCGTCACCGATATCGAGATGGAGTTCGCGCCGAAGGGTCTGAACGAAGACACCGTGCGTTTCATCTCTGCCAAGAAGGGCGAGCCCGACTGGCTGCTGGCTTATCGCCTCGACGCCTATCGCCGCTGGCTGACGCTCGAAGAGCCGACCTGGGCGCGCGTCAATTATCCGAAGATCGATTACCAGGCCTACT
>CAZXQD010000110.1:0-10341 GCA_964643405.1 uncultured Hyphomonas sp.
AAGGACGACCAGATCCAGGCGATCATGGACCGGATCATCGCTTCCGTGGCAAAAGGAACGGGCGGCGTGTTGCGCGGCTAGGCCGCGAGAGGTGAGGGGGCGGACGGATCATGCAGGCCTGGCTCTATCGGCAACTGGTGCCGGAGGCGCGCACGTCCGGCATTTCGCTCCTGAACCTTTTCATCGTGGGCCTCGTGCTGCTCTCCTTCCTGTTCCTGGCGCTGGAGACCGAGCCGACCCTGAACCAGCAGCCCGGCTGGGCGAAGCTGTTTGCCGCGTTCAACGTGACGGTGGTGGCGATCTTTGCCGTGGAGTATGCGGCGCGCGTCTGGGTGGCGGGGGTTGATCCGCAGTATCGCGGGCTCGGCGGGCGGCTGAAATACGCCACGCGTTTCTATCCGATTGCGGACCTTCTGGCCTTCCTGCCCGAACTCATCCTGATGCTGGTTGGCGGGGGCGGGGCCTTGCTGGTGCTGCGCGTGCTGCGGCTGGCGCGGCTGGTGAAGATTGCGCGGTTCATTCCCGCCTTTGACGCACTTGGCGCAGCGCTCCGGCGGTCGCGCTCGCAGCTTTTGACCAGTCTCGCGGTGGCCCTGACGCTGGTCTACGTTTCTGCGGTGCTCCTCTACTTCGTCGAAGGCTTGGGCGGGCACCATCAGGAAGAGTTTGCGTCCATCCCGCGCGCGATCTGGTGGGCAGTCGCCACGTTGACGACCGTGGGCTATGGGGATGTCTATCCGATCACGCCGCTTGGGCGATTCTGTGCGGCGATCATCGCGATCGCGGGTATCGGGGTCGTGGCCTTACCGGCAGGTGTGTTTGCCAGCGCGTTCTCGGATGAACTGAAAGAACGGCGCGGAAAGGAAAGCGGTAATGACGAGATCCAGTGACGCGCTGAAGGTTGCCGTGGCGGGCGTGGCCGGGCGCATGGGGCGCCAGCTGGCCGCCATGGTGATCGACCGGGGGCATATGCTCGCGGGCGCCAGCGAGGTCGCGCAGGCAGGTGTGTTTGACGAGGATGTGGGCACACTGGCCGGGCGGCGCGCGGTGGGCGTCTGGCCCTCTCCAGACGTTCAGGAAGCAGCGGCCAGTGCAGACGTCTGGATCGACTTCACGCGGCCGGAAGCCACCCTTGCGGCGCTTGGTGCGCTGCGTTCGACACCGGTGCGGGCGGTGGTGATCGGCACGACCGGCTTTGCGCCGGACCAGGAGATTGTGATCCGGGCGGCTGCGGACCGGTTTACCATCGTCAAGGCGGGTAACTTCTCGGTGGGTATCAATGTGCTGCAGGCCCTGACGCGCCTTGCGGCATCGCGTCTCGGGGCGGACTGGGACATCGAGGTGCTGGAGGCGCATCACCGGCTGAAAGTCGACGCCCCGTCGGGCACCGCGCTGATGCTGGGCGAAGCGGCAGCCGAGGGCCGCGGACGCAAGCTGGGCGACCTTCTGGCGAAGCCGTATCTCGGCCCGAGCGCTGCGCGCAAGGAAGGCGAAATCGGCATGGCCGTGCGGCGCAGCGGGGGTATTTATGGTGAACACGAAGTGATGTTCGGGGCGACGCGGGAGGTGCTGCGCCTGTCGCATATGGCGCTGGACCGGACGGTTTTTGCTGATGGCGCGGTGGCGGCGGCGGAATGGGCGGCGACCCAGCCGCCCGGTCTTTACGACATGAATGATGTGTTGGGTCTCGGCCACACCGCCTGAGGAAACCGCGTGCGCCTCGGCTGAATGCGCCTTGACGCGCCGCAGCATCGTGACAACGTGACGGTTCTGTTAAGTGAAACCGGGCGTTCCGAAGGCACATGATCGGCATCGTTGTCGTCAGCCATGGCAAACTAGCGCACGAACTCGTCGCGGCCGCGGAACACGTGGTCGGGCGTCTGCGGCGGACGCGTGCCGTATCAATCGAGGCGGATGAAGATCTCGACCTGAAACGCGAGGCCATCCTCGAAGCGATCAAGGCCTGCGATGCGGGGCGCGGCGTGATCGTACTGACGGACATGTTCGGCGGCACGCCGTCCAACCTCGTCCTGTCGCTGCGCAGCCGGGCCCGCATGGAAATCGTCTCGGGCGCGAACCTGCCGATGCTGATCAAACTTGCCCAGACGCGCGACATCCTCTCGCTCGAAGAGAGCGCCACTGATGCGGCCGAAGGCGGACGCAAATACATTACTATCGCGTCTGACATCCTGGCCAAGTTACCGTCCTACTGATGTCTGACGATTTCCCGGCCAAGCGGCGCGCCACAATCGTCAATCGCAAAGGGCTTCACGCCCGCGCCTCAGCCAAACTTGCCAAACTCGCTGCAGAATATGACGCACAGGTTCTTGTGAGCCACGAGTCCGAAACGGCTGACGCGCGTTCGATCATGGACCTCCTGATGCTGGTCGCGCATACCGGCTGCGTCGTCGAGATCAAAGGCAGGGGCACGCAGGCGGATGAAGCGGTGAACGCCATCGCCCGCCTGATTGATGACGGCTTCGGAGAGAACGACGGCTAAAGCCGTGATCCGATGAAATCAGGCCACGGCTCCCGCTTTGCGATGTGTCGCAAATTCTTCCGCTCAACCGGTGCCCGCTCGAGCGGAATTTGATCTAGGCCGCTTTCCGCTTTGCCTTGCGCACTTCGTATTTGTTCAGTGCGTGCAGGTAGGCCTTGGCGCTGGCGACCAGGGTGTCGGGGTCCGAGGAGCGGCCCGTGGCCATGATGCCATCGCCGTTGAGGCGGACCGAGACGGTAGCCTGCGCGTCCGTGCCGCCTGTGACGGCGTGAACCTGGTAGAGTTCCAGCACGGCCTGATGCGGGACGATCTGGCGGATGGCATTGAACACGGCATCAACCGGGCCATTGCCGCGCGCGATGGCGAACTTCTCTTCGCCGTCCACGACGAGATCGATTTCAGCCGTCTGCGGACCATCGGTGCCGGCGACAACGCGCAGGCGCTTGAAGGCGATGCGTTCGCCTTCGGCGGCGAGTTGTTCGTCGACCAGCGCGATGATGTCATCATCGAAGACGTGCTTCTTGCGGTCGGCGAGATCCTTGAAGCGCTTGAACGCATCGTTCAGCGCTTCGCCCTCGATGAAGTAGCCCATCGATTCCAGCTTGTCGCGGAAGGCATTGCGGCCCGACAGTTTGCCCATGACCAGCGAGGTCTTCGCGACGCCGACATCTTCCGGCTTCATGATTTCGTAGGTCTCGGAATTCTTCAGCATGCCATCCTGGTGGATGCCGCTCTCATGCGCGAAAGCGTTCTTGCCGACGATGGCCTTGTTATACTGGACCGGGAAACCGGTGATGCGGCTGACCATGGCGGAGGCGCGCGCGAGATAGGTCGAATCGACACCGGTCTCGTAGGGCAGCGTGTCGCCGCGCACTTTCATGGCCATCACGATCTCTTCCAGCGAGGCATTGCCCGCACGCTCGCCGAGACCGTTGATCGTGCATTCGATCTGGCGGGCGCCGTTGGAGACGCCGGCCAGCGAGTTGGCGACCGCGAGGCCGAGATCGTTATGGCAGTGCGTGGACCAGATCACCTTGTCCGAGTTCGGAATGGTTTCGATCAGTCTGCGGATCAGGGCGCCATATTCTTCCGGGTGCGAATAGCCGACCGTGTCCGGCACGTTGATCGTGGTGGCGCCGGAGGCGATGGCCGCGTCAATGCACTTGCACAGGAAGTCAAACTCGGTGCGGGTTGCGTCTTCGGCGCTCCATTCCACGTCATCAACGAGGTTGCGCGCCTGCGCGACGGAGCGGCCGACGGCTTCCAGCACGGCGTTCGGACCCATCTTCAGCTTGTGCTTCATGTGCACGGGGCTGGTGGAGATGAAGGTATGGATGCGCGGGCGGGCGGCCTTGCGGACGGCTTCGCCACAGCGGTCGATATCGCCGGGGGTGGAGCGGGCAAGGCCGCAGATCACCGCGTTCTTCGACTGGGCCGCGACGGCGCTGACGGCCAGGAAGTCGCCTTCCGAAGACGCAGGGAAACCGGCTTCGATGATGTCGACGCCCATTTCCTCGAGCAGGCTGCCGAGTTCGAGTTTTTCGTTGTGTGTCATCGAGGCGCCGGGCGATTGCTCGCCGTCGCGCATGGTGGTGTCGAAGATGACGACGCGGGGTTTCTTCGCGGCTTTCGCGGTGGATTTCGAGGTCATGGGGTAGCGGCTCTGCGGTAGGTCTCGGGGAAAGGGGTGTCAGGCGTCTTGCATCCCCTGGCCGCGCGTCTCGCCCCTCAGACGGAGGCGACCGGCTCCGGCCAGGGGCCGGTAAGCAGCAGCAGAAGGGGCAAGAGTTTGCGCATGGGCGCTTTAATCACCGCGTTTCTGCCCAGTGTCAACCTCCTGAGGGGCTCCAGCGGGAATATCTTGCCAGGCCCGGCGGGCCCGGCGGACGACGAAAATGGCGACGCCGAGATACAGGGCAAGGGCGGCGCCGCCGAACAGGATGGCGGCCACGGGGTTGCCTTCATAGGCCGAGACAATGGTTTGCCAGCCCACGGACACCAGCAGGATCTTCGGGATGATCCCGAGGCCCATGCCGATCCAGTAGTCCCGGAACTTTGCAGCGCTGGCGCCGAAGACCATGTTCACGATCAGGAACGGCCCGGCCGGCACGCTGCGGACGATGGTGCTGGCGATCAGGGCATTGCGGCCGATCAGGGAAGAGAGTTTCTGGGCCCGCGGGCCGGCATACCGGCGCACGGCGGCCTCGCCGCCTGCCCGGCCGATCCAGAAGGTGAGCGCGCCGGACGCCATGTTGGCTGTCCAGCCATAGGCCGCCCCGAGCACGGGGCCGAACACCGCGACGGATGCGGCCAGCAAGGCAAACTGGGGCACGCCCATGAAGGCGGCCACACAGAACACGGCAATGACAGCGGGCAGGCCCCAGGGGCTGTCTGCCAGGCTGCGCAGCCAGGCTTCGGTATCGCCGAGGCCGGGCAGCAGGCCGAGCTTGCCGAGCGCAAACACGCCCAGCACCAGCGCCAGCAGGCCGAGGCCGATGAACAGGGCGTTCCGGTTGGCAGGCGCGGCGGCGGGCGTCTCGTGCGTCATGGGCGGATCAGGTGCGCCAGCCGCGCGGCGCCGTCAATCGCGGCGCCGCAGGTGGGCTGTCACGCGTCAGCCAGCATCTTCTCACTCATCGCCCAGAGGCGTTCGGCGCGGGCATCGTCCATGATCCATTCGCGGGCATGTTCCCAGCGCTGGCTTTCCGGCGTGGCAGGTTTCGCGATGTTGCAGTCTTCGCAATAGACGCCCCCCTTGCCGGCGAGCTTTGGGGAGGTCGCGGCCCAGACAGTGGTCGAGGCGCCCTGTTCGGGTGTCTTGAACATGGCCTGCACAGCGGGCGGGATGGTGCCATCGGCATTCTTCCAGCCGAGCGCAGCCATTTCCTCGTCGGATAGGTGGCGTTGCAGCGGCGTGAAGATGCCGCCGGGGTGGACCGAGAAGGCGCGCACGCCGACTTCGCGGCCGAGCCTGTCCACGCCGAGCGCAAAGAGGGCGTTGGCAGATTTCGCCTGGCCGTAGGCCTCCCATTTGTCATAGGTGCGCTTCTCGTAGTTCGGGTCATCCCAGATCACGTCCGAACGGACATGACCGGTAGACGAGAGCGCCACCACGCGCGCGCCCTCGGCAGCCTGCAGGGCTGGGGCGAGCTTCATGGCGAGGGCCATGTGGCCGAGATGGTTGGTGCCGAACTGGGTTTCCCAGCCCTTGCCGACGCGGCCGAAGGGCGTTGCCATGATGCCGGCATTGTTGATCAGGATGTGCAGGGCGCGGCCGGTTTCGAGATACTGGTCGGCGAAGCTGCGGACGCTGGCGACATCGCCGAGGTCCATCGCGGCGATCTCGATCTCGCCGGCGACATCGGCGAGAGCCGCAGAGGCAGCGTCCACGCGGCGGGCGGGAACGGTGACGCGTGCGCCCGCGCCGGCCAGCGCCCGGACGGTTTCGAGGCCGATTCCGGAATAGCCGCCCGTGACGATGACGTTCTTTCCGGAGAGGTCGATGCCTGCGACGACTTCGCGGGCGGTGCTCTTGGCGTGGAAGCCGGAGTCCACCGGCACCTGATCTGCTGCGGCCATGGCGTGTGCGTTCCTCTGCATCTGTGCTGCGGTGAAGGTTAGCGCTGCAGCGCCAGAGGGGCTACTGTAATCTCTGGAAGCGTACCCCCGCGATGCCTAAATTCGCCGATATGCTTCACAGTCTGAATGGAGAGCCGATCATGAACTTTCGTATGATGCTGGGCGCCGTCCTTCTCAGCGGCGTCATTGCCTTTCCCGCTGCTGCCCAGTTCGGGCAGGTAGAGCGTACCCAGGCCGAAATCGCACTGGAACAGGCGCAGTCGCGGCTTGGGAAGCAGAAGGCCGACCGCGAAGCGGCGGGCGCAGCCTGCAAGGCGGGTGATCTGGAAGGCTGCTTCAAACTGGCCGACATGCAGCGCACCGGGGTCGGCGGGCCGCAGGACCTGAAGGCAGCCGCGGCCTCCTACAAGACGATGTGCGACGCCAAGGACGGCCGCGGCTGCGCGGGCCTCGCCTATCTGACGGTTCAGGGACGCGGCGTTGCGGAGAACAAGACCGAGGGCCGGGCGCTCTACGAGAAGGCCTGCGAATACGGCGATGTCAGCGGCTGCGCGGCTTATGGGAACATGGCGTACACGGGCACGGGCGGGCGCAAGGATGTGCTGGGAGGCACTGAAGCGCTGACCCAGGCGTGCAACCGCGACTACCAATGGGCCTGCGACCGGATGCGCGAACTCGGCGTGTATGATCCGACCGAGAATCCGTTCGACCGCCTGCGCGACCTGCGCGGCAACTGATCAGACAGCAGCGGCTTTTGCGGTGCCCGCGTCGGCCGCGGACGCTTCGCTGCGGGAAGGGGCCAGCGGGGCGACATTCGAGAGGTCCGGCACGGAGGCGGCCTTGTTGATGTGCGCGACGGTGCGTTCCGGCGCGATCAGCAGGTCTGCGCTGACAATCGTGCGCTCTTCCACTTTCATCGAGGGCGCATAGGCAATGCCTTCGAGGCGACCGCCGGAACAGACTTCCAGGCTGCGGCTTGCCTCGATGTCGCCGCTGACAGCGCCGTGCACGACCAGGGTGGCCGCGCGGATGCGGCCCTCGATACGGCCGGTCGGTTCGACGAGGACCATGTCGTCTGAGGATACATCGCCGCGAACATGCGCGCCGATGATCACCGGGCCAGTGAAGTTGAACTTGCCTTCGAACGTGCCCCCGGCTGCCAGCGCGTTGCCAAGGCCCGAACGGGCCGGTTTCTGAGGGAGTTCGCCTTTGGAAGTGGGTCCAGCCATCACACGGTTCCTTTATTGCGCCCCTATCCACAGGTTAACCTATTGTTAACGAAAGAAGAAGGGTGTCTGCCGGATGCTTGCAAGAATTGTGCGGAGATGCCTTGGGGCGGCGGCGCTTGTGCTGGCGGCTGCCTGCGGCGCGGAAACCGGCGCGCCGGCGCCGCCCGGCCCGTATGCCCTCCTGCCGCCCGGCGCCGAAGGCATCGACCTGTCGCACCATAACGGGCCGGTCGACTGGGCGCGCCTCGGCACAGAGCGTTTCGACTTCGTCTATCTCAAGGCGACCGAAGGCAGTGACCATGTCGATGGCCGTTTCCAGGAAAACTGGCAGGCCGCAACGCGGCTTGGTTGGCAGACCGGGGCGTACCACTTCTACCTGCTCTGCCGGGACGGCGCTTCCCAGGCGGAGAATTTCATCCGTCAGGTCGAGGTGCGCGCGGGCACCTTGCCGCCCGCCGTTGACCTTGAGCATGCTCACAACTGCAGGGCGCGCGGGACGCGGGCGGAGACGCTGGCGGACTTGCGCGCCTTCCTGGCCGCGCTGGAGGACGAGTACAGGGCGGTGCCGGTGATCTACACGACACCGGCCTTCCATTCCGAATGGCTGGCTGGGGAGGGCTTTGAGGCGCACCCGCTCTGGATCCGTTCGCTCGATGGCCCGCCGCATATCCCATATGCAATTTGGCAGTATTCAATGAAGGGGACGGCCGCCGGCGTAACCGGTAAGGTGGACCTCAATCGCGCGGCGGACTGAGCCTTGGGGGCAAGACCTCGCGCCGGAACAACTTCATTGCCCGGTCCACTGTGTCACGCTTCATCCTGTCCTGTTCTGCCTTTCTTGGCCTTGTCCTGATCAGTCTCGCATGTGCCGCTCCGGCCATTGCCGAGGGCCGCTGCCCGCCCGGCTTTTATCCGACCGGCGGCGGCGATGCCGGCTGGCTCGGCTGCGCGCCGATGGGGCCGATGGAGGAACCGCCGGAAGAGGAAGCTTCGGAAAGTGGATATGGGGGCGGCCTGCCGCCCCGGAATTATCCGTCAGCTGAGGAGTTGCAGGCGATGGCGGAGGCCTCGATCAAGGCCGAGCAGTGGCGCGAAGCTGAGCGGATGAAAGATCCGGTCTATCGCAAGCTCAAGGAAGGTTACTGGTACCATCCGGAAGGCGAGGAGGGGAAAGGCAATGTCTGCATGGCCACATTCCTCTCGACCAAGGGCGGCGCCGTGTTGATGGACTGGGCCGGGGACCAGAAGGGAACCTTCCTCGCTTTTTTCGGCGCCGGCATTCCCAAGGCGGAAAAGATTACAAGGACGAAGGTCACCCTCATCCAGTCAGGCGAGAGACAAACGGTGAAGGCATTCCATGCGCCGTTCTTCTCTTCCGAAGAGCTGGGCATGATCATGTTTGCAGTCCCGTCCACGGAGGCGCTGATCTCTTCCATAGACGACGTGCAGGACTTCGAGGTCATCCAGTCCCGGCAGACCCTGATCCTCGGAGAATGGCATAGCGGCCTCGAGGCCCGTGACTACCTCGCTGGTTGCGTTGCGGCCCGCTAGATCACCTTGCCCATTCTCAGGCCCGGCACGTCGATGCCGTCTACGGACGCGCTGATGATGCGTTCGATCTCCTCGTAACCGCAGGCGCGGTAAAGCGGCTCGCCCGCGAGCGTTGCCATCAGTTCGACGCGCGTGAATCCGGCGTTGCGTGCAGCCTGTTCGCATACGGACAATACATACCGGCCGAGGCCGCGGCGCACAAAATCCGGATGGGTGTACATCGCGCGGATGCGGGCGGCATCGGCGCCAATCCGCAGCAGGGCAGCATTGCGCTGGGCGGTCGAATGGTCGCCGCCATACAGGGTGGCGCGGTGGCTCCATCCGCCGCAGGCGGCGAGCCGCCCGGTGGCTGCATCATGGACGATGAAATAGGTGCCGTCTGCAATCAGTTGCCGGTCCAGCCCCATGATGGAGCGGGCCACCTTAATCTGTTCGGGCGACAAAAAACCGCGCTGAAGCTGCCCGATCGAGGCATCCATCAGCGCGGCTATTTCGTCCGTGTCCGCCCCGGTGGCGAGGCGGTGGGTGAAGCCCTTCAGAAAGGGCTGGTCCATCCTAGTTGCGGCTCTTGTCCACGAGGCGGTCATTCTTCGCCCAGTGCATCATGCCGCGCAGTTTCTCGCCGACTTCCTCGATGCTGTGCGAGGCCATCCGCTGGCGCATGGCGTGGAAGCCCGGCGCGCCGGCCTGGTTTTCCAGCACCCAGTTGCGGGCGAAGGTGCCGTTCTGGATATCCTCGAGGACCTTCTTCATCTCGGCTTTGGTCGCGGAGTTCACGATGCGCGGGCCCGTGACGTATTCGCCATACTCGGCGGTGTTCGAGATCGAGTAATTCATGTTGGCGATGCCGCCTTCATAGATCAGGTCGACGATCAGCTTTGTCTCGTGCAGGCATTCGAAATAGGCCATTTCCGGCGCATAGCCGGCTTCCACCAGCGTTTCGTAACCAGCCTTGATCAACTCGACGATACCGCCGCAGAGCACCGCCTGTTCGCCGAAAAGGTCGGTTTCCGTCTCTTCGCGGAAAGAGGTTTCGATCACGCCAGCGCGGGTGTTGCCGATGGCTTTGGAGTAGGAGAGGGCGACAGCCTGCGCGGTGCCGGTGGCGTCCTGGTGGATGGCGATCAGGCCCGGCAGGCCAAAGCCCATCTGGTACTGCGCGCGCAGCGTATGGCCGGGGCCCTTCGGCGCCGACAGCGACACGTCGATATCCTTCCGAGGGCGGATGAGATTGTAGTGGATGTTGAAGCCGTGGCCGAACATCAGGTGCTGGCCGGCGCGCAGGTGCGGCTCGATCTCGTTGGCAAACATCACGGCCTGTTTCTCGTCAGGCACGAGGATCATCAGCACGTCGGCCCATTTGGCGGCTTCGGCAGGCGTGACGACTTCCAGATTCTCGGCTTCGGCCTTCTTGCGGCTGGCCGAGCCTTCCTGCAGGGCGACCTTGATGTTCTTCACGCCGCTGTCGCGCAGGTTCAGCGC